>JBBQIA010000124.1:0-5794 GCA_038324485.1 Lysobacterales bacterium | reverse complement strand
CCCATGAAGAAGACCCTGATTGCCCTCACCCTCGCTGCCGTTCTGCCGCTGTCGGCGCAGGCCGCTGAGCGCAGCTACACCTACGTCGAAGGCACCTACAACAACCTCGATGGCGACATCGACGGTTTCGGCCTGCGTGGTTCGGTGGAGTTCGCCGACTCGGGTTTCTACGCCCTCGGTCAGTACCAGAACTTTTCCGAGCGCGGCTTTGATGCCGATTTTTTTGAGTTGGGCCTCGGCTACGCGCTGAACCTCTCCGACAACGTCGACCTGATTGCTGAAGCGGCGCACGTCGACTTCGATATCGCCGACGGCTACCGCGTGTCGGCCGGCGTCCGCGGCAACTTCACCGAGAACTTGGAAGGCCTGTTCAAGGCGAATTACCGCAACGTCGACGGCTTCGGCGACGGCGACTTCACCGGCACCGCTGGCCTGCAGTACAAGTTCAGCCCGACCTGGGGCGTCACCGGCGAAGTTGAGTTCGACGACGGCGGCGAGAGCTACCTGCTCGGCCTGCGCGCCAGCTTCTAATCGTTCCACTTTTAGAGGTCGCTTCGGCGGTCTTGCGGCGGCGCTCGCTGCGAAGAAAACGCCCGGCTTTGGCCGGGTGTTTTTGTTGGGCCACGCCATCGAACATCCCGCGCCTCGCGCCCGGCAGGGCTTGATGCGACCCCGGCCCTGCGGCATCGTGCGCGTCCCCCTTCGCGTTCTTTCCCCCCGCCCCAAGACCCGGACCGTATTTCGCCGTTCGCTGGCCTTGGCTGTGTGCAGCGCTGCTTCCGCCTCGGTGTTCGCCGAGCCCCTGCGCTACGACTATTTCGACGTGGCGTTGGCCGCCGATGACGACCAGCGCGGCCTCGCGCTGCGCGGCAGTTTCGACTTCGGTGAACTCGGTGGATCGGGCCTTTACCTGCACGGCAGCGCCGCGTCTCTGTCGGGCAGCGATGGCCCGGTGGATTTGGATCGTCGCGACGTCGACCTAGGTCTCGGCTATCGCCACGCGATCGGCGATTTTTGGGCGCTGGAGGGCGAACTGGCTTGGCGTGATGAGCGCATAGAGCGCAAGGGCAGTGCCGCGCGTGACGTAAGCGGCGCGCGCCTTTCCTTCGGCGTGCGCGGCAGCGTGAGCGAGCGCGTCGAGTTACGCGCCAAGGTCGGCGCCTTCGACGGCGGTGGCCGCGGTGTCGAAACGCGCGGCGAAATCGGCGTCCACGTCTTGGCGACCTCACGCATCGGCTTCACCACCGACGTTCAATTCGGGGACGGCGGCGAGGTGCTGATGGTGGGTGTGCGGGTGCGCTTTTGAGGCACCCGGCGGTCGCGGCTTAGGCGTCGCGGAACAGATTTTCCGGGTATTCGGGCTTCTGCTCGCGAGCCAGCAGCTCTTTCAGGCCTTCCACTGGCGTGATCTCGCCGTGCAGCACGCGCTGCACTTGCTGGCTGATCGGCAGGTCAATGCCGTGGGCCTCGGCCTGACGCATCACTTCATCGGCGGTCTGCACCGACTCCACGACCTGGCCGATGGCGGCCACCGCTTCAGCGAGGGTTTGGCCCTGGCCTAAGGCCAGCCCTAAGCGCCGGTTGCGCGATAAATCGCCGGTGCAGGTCAGCACCAGATCGCCAAGGCCGGCCAAGCCCATCAGGGTTTCTGGTCGCGCGCCGAGTGCGGCGCCCAAGCGCAGCATTTCGTTCATGCCGCGGGTAATCAGGCCGGCGCGGGCGTTCAGCCCCAGCGCCATGCCGTCCGCCACGCCGGTGGCCACGGCGAGCACGTTTTTCATGGCGCCGCCCAACTCGGCGCCGAGCATGTCG
Source organism: Lysobacterales bacterium (assembly GCA_038324485.1). Lineage (GTDB taxonomy): Bacteria > Pseudomonadota > Gammaproteobacteria > Xanthomonadales > Xanthomonadaceae > Silanimonas. The sequence continues at coordinate 3,982 of JBBQIA010000124.1, read as the reverse complement.
GTGCCGGTGTAGGCGCGGAAGGTTGGGCTGTGCAGCAGTTCGGCCACGATTTGGGCGAAATCGGCGTCGTCCGAATGCGTGGTGATGGCGGTGGGCAAGCCCTGCGCCACTTCTTTGGCGAAGGACGGGCCGGTGACCACGGCCAGGGGCACGCCGGGGCCAAGAAGTTCAGCGGCGACTTCATGCAAAAAGCGGCCGGTGCCCGGCTCGAAGCCCTTGGTGGCCCAGGCCACGCCGCAGCCGGCGCGGCGATGCGGCACCAGTCGGTGCACGGTTTCGGTGAAGGCATGGCTGGGAGTGACGACCAGCAGTAGGTCGGCCGCGCCAACGGCGGCCGCGAAGTCAGTCGTCGCCCGCAGCGCCGCCGGCAGTTCGATGCCCGGCAGGTAGCGTGTGTTCTGACGGCCGGTGTTGATACCGGCGATCTGGTCCGCGTCGCGGCCCCAGATCAGGGTGTCGTGCCCTTGCCGCGCCATTTGCGCGGCAAGGGCGGTGCCCCAAGAGCCGGAGCCAAGCACGGTGACGGTCGACGGGGAACTCATGTCGGGTCGGCGCTTGAGCTCGGACGCTGGTTTAGGCGTTGCCGACGGCCGGCGCGGTGGCCGTCTTCAGCTGGTCCGCGCGACGACGCAGGCTCTCGGCGTAGATCGCCTCGAAGTTGATCGGCTGCAGGTAGAAGGGCGGGAAACCGCCGGCCTGAATCAGGTCCGACACGGTCTGGCGCGCATACGGGAACAGCACGTTCGGGCAGTAGGTGCCGAGCATGAAGTCGAGATTGCGCTCGTCGAAGCCCTGCATGCCGAAGATGCCGGCCTGCTCAAGTTCGACGATGTAGACGGTCTTTTCGCCAAGCTTGCAGGTGAGATTGATGCCCAGAACGACTTCGTACACGTCATCAGCAAGCTTGCCGACGCGCTGGTTCAGATTGAGGTTCAGGTCGGGATTGCCCTGCTCGTTGAACACCATCGGCGTGCCGGGAGCCTCGAACGAGATGTCCTTGACGTAGATCTTCTGGATCGAGAACTGGGCCTGCGAGTCGCTCGCAGCGTCGGCGCCGACGGCGCCCGAAATGGTTTCTTCAGCCACGGGTGGAACTCCGGAGTCAGGAAAGGAAGAGCGCAGCAGTATCGCACGCGCCGAAAACAGGGATTGGGGCAGGGGGCCGCGGTCGCAAGGGGCTTAGCGCCCTTTGGTCACCGGCAGATCGGCCGCGCGCCACGCGGCAACGCCGCCTTCCAGCACGCCGACGCGGGCAAAGCCGGCCTTCTTCAGCTTGCTGGCGGCCTGATGCGCGGTCTGGCCGCTACGGCAAACCAGCACCACCGGACGCTGCTGCGCCTTCGAGAGCTGCTTGTGTTTGGTGGGGTCAAGGTCGGCCAGGGGCGCCGAGATCGAGCCCGGCAGGTGACCCTTGGCGAAGTCGGCGGCGGCGGAGACGTCCACCACCAGCGCGTCTTCGCGGTTCATCCATTCAGTGGCCTGCGCGGGGCTGAGGCCTGGAATGCCGGACAGGCGATGGCGGGTCTCGCTGATGATGACGGCCAGCGTCAGGCCGATGAAGGCCAAGCTGAGCAGGGGCGTGGACTGCCCGAAGGCGTAGAGCGAATCCCAGGACATCAGGGTCTCTAGAAGAAAGGGAGGGTCGGCATTATCCGTCCCCGGGTGCCGCGGGGCCAGCGTCGGTGTTCGGCGCGCGGGACGGCAGAGGGTTCTGTGGCCCGTTTCGGCTTAGCGCTGGCGCGAGAAATCCGGCAGACCATCGGTCTGCCACCAGCGCTGGGCTTCTTCGTCATAGCGCCAGGTTTCGCGCACGCGCACGACGCGTTCGGTCTGCGTGTGGCGATTGATCAGGCCGATTTCGACTTCGCGCTCAATGCGGCCGTCCTCCAGCATGGTGCTGGCGACGAGGTCGTAGCGGGTGACCTGCACCTGCTTCATGCGTTCGAGTTCGAAGGCGGTCACCGGGCTCTCTTTCTTGACTTCGGGGTCGATGGCCTCGTAGGCCACCTCGAAGTTGTTCCAGCGAATGGCGCCGGAATAGTCGTACAGCGCCCGGTCGAGGGCGTCGGGCTTAGTGCCGGCGCCGCTGCTGCAGGCCGACAGCGCGAGGCAGAGGGCGGCGAGCAGACTCGCGGCGAGGGTGCGGGCGAGAGTCGTCATGGCCCGAGTATGTCAGCGCGGGAGCAGGGCGGCATAGCGCCCCGCGAGCGTGGTGATGATTTGGCCCTGGGCGTCGCGGGCCACGGCCGACAGCGGAATGCCGCCGCGGCCTCGGGCTTCGAGCTTGGCCAGCAGTGCGTTCATGGCCTCGTCGGAGGGGGCTTCGGCCTCGGCCACCAAGCCGTCGTAGAGCGGCGCGAGGTAGGTGAGCTGGCTGTCGGCGACGTAAACCTCGGCCTTTAAGCCGCGCCGATGCAGGGCGCTTTCGAGAGCGGCCCACGCGGCCAGCGTGAGCAGGCTGGCTAAGCTGCCACCGAAGGCGCAGGCCTTGTCGTTCACGTTCAGCGCCAAGGGGGCGCTCAAAGTGACGCCGCTGGCATCGCAACGCGTCACGGTGGCGCCGATGGCTTTGACCGGCGGCATGGCGTCGAGCAGGGCCTGCAGGCGTCGAATGGCGGCGTCTTCGGACATGGGCTATGCGACAGTTCGAGGATGAAAAAAGGAATCGATTCGGGCCCCACGCTGTGGTCGCTGCGGCCCGCGGGCGAGCATGCGGGCCTGCGTCGGGCCGCGCAAGCCGCAGGCCTCCGACTGCGCGTGCTGTCGGTGCAGCGGCTTTCGGCGCTGGCCGCCAACGATGCCGTGATGGCGGCGCTGGATGCGGCCGTCCGTCTTTACACGAGCCCGGCTGCGGTGCGCTTTGCGCTCGCGCAAGCCGGAGATCTGCGCCAGCCCGGCGTCGACGTGGCGGTGGGTTCGGGCACGGCGGCCGCCCTTCGCGCCGCTGGGGTCGAGTCGCCCCTGCATCCGGCGCGGATGGACAGCGAGGGACTGTTGGACCTGCCAGCGTTGAGCGATGGCGCCGGAACGTCCCTCGGCGTCATCACCGCGCCTGGTGGCCGCGGCCTGCTGGTTCCTGCTTTGCGAGAGCGCGGATTTCAGCTTCGTCTTGCCGAGGTCTATGCGCGGCGTTCGCTGCACGGCGGAGCGCGGCAGCGTGCGGCGTTTACCCGCGACCCTGCAGCCGTGCTTCTGGTGAGCAGTCGCGAAGCCTTTGATGCACTTCTTTCTCGCCTGCCGAAACATCAATGGCCGACGCCGCGCGCGCTCGTCGCCAGCAGTGCGCGCCTTGCTGAATACGCCGCAGGCGCTGGGTTTTCGCATTGTTTCGTGGCGGCCAGCCCGCGCCCCAATGAGCTGATCGCGGCGGCCTTCGCCGCAGCCTCGTACAATGCCGATGCGGCACACGGCCGCGCCGCGGAGTGATGCGTCCATGCCTGGTGTTTCCTTCCGACCCTGGTGGTTCGCTGTTCCCGTCGTCGTAGCGGGTGCTGCGGGCGCGTGGTGGTGGACGAGTCGTCCCGCCCCGGAGCCGGTCGACGACCCCTTGGCCAACACGGCGCTCGACCAGCGCTTGCTGGCGGTGGAAGCCTCGGCATCGACCCTGTCGCGCGCGCAATCACGAAACACGCAGCGCTTGGCCGACTTGGAAGCGCGCACGTCCGTTCAGCGCGAAGAGCTGCTGGGCTGGAGCCAGCGCGTGGGCCTGCTGGAAGAGAGCCTGCAGCAGCTGGCCGACGCCCCCAAAGGCGACACCGGAACGCGCCTGCGTCTGGATGAAGTTGAGCTGCTGCTGAGCTTCGCCGAGGTGCGTTTAGCGCTGTCTGGCGACGTCGATGGGGCTCGGCGGGCGTATGAGTTCGCCGACGGACTGCTTTCTGCTCTGACCGCCCCGCAGTACGTCAACCTTCGCCAAAGTCTGGCGCAAGAGCAGGCGGCGCTGGCGGCTCTGCCGACCGACCCGCGCATCGCGGCGCGTGTG
>JBBQIA010000123.1:0-5840 GCA_038324485.1 Lysobacterales bacterium | reverse complement strand
AGCAGGGCCTCGCGCAGGCCTGGCAAGTCCAACTCGCGCCAGACCTTGGCCGGCACGAGCTCCAACGCGGCCTCGTCCGGCAGCAGGGCGAGTGCGAGACCCACCAGCTTGACCAAGCTGCCCGGCCCAAGGCCTTCAACGGCGGGGTACACCGGGTCGAGACGATCGTTGAGGGACGCCGCCTCGACGTCACCCATCAGGCGATAGCTGGGATGAACCACTTCCCAGCCGCCCTGCCCGGGGCGCACTTCGCCAAAAACGCGAACGCGACGACCCGGCTGGAAACTCTGAACCTGCTGGCTACGGAAGTGAAAAAAACGAAGCTGCAGCAGGCTGCCGTCTTCGTCACTGAGCGTAACTTTGAGCATCGGGCGGCCACGAAACAGCCGCTCGACATGGCGAACGCGACCTTCCGTTTGCAGCGCGAGGCCCGGCCGCAGGTCGCGGATGGTGGTCAGCCGCGTACGGTCTTCGTAGCGCAGCGGCAACAAAAACCAAAGGTCTTGCAGGGTGGCAATGCCGCGCTCGGCCAGCTTCGCCGCCACCGCCGGACCGACGCCCGGCAGCACGGTCACGGGGCGGTCGCCCTCGGCCAGCGTCGGGGCGGGCACGGCCTGACGCGGCATCAGCGGTCAGTCGAGGACGAGGATGCCGTCGACTTCCACTTCCGCACCCTTTGGCAAGCCGGCCACTTCGATGGTGGAGAGCGCGGGATACGGGGCTTGGAAGTACTCGGCCATCACCGCATTCACGGTGGCGAAGTGGCTGAGGTCGGTGAGGTAGATGCCGATGCGAACGAGTCGATCGAGGTCGCCGCCGGCGGCCTGACACACGGCGCGCAGGTTGTCGAATACGCGACGGGTCTGCACGGCGATGTCGCCGCCCACCAAATCACCGGTGCTCGGGTCGAGTGGAATCTGGCCCGATAAATAGACCGTGCTGCCGGCGCGAACGGCCTGCGAATAGGGGCCGATAGCGGCTGGAGCGTGGGGGCTGGTGATCGGCGTGCGAGCCATGATGAACCTTCGTCGTCGGCAGAGGCGGCCATTGTAGGCGCGGTGACTCGCGGAGGGCGCGGCGACTTAAATGCGACGCACCATGTGCACCACTTGCAGACGGCGCACGCGGCGCATGACCTCGGCCAGATGCTCGACGTTGCGAACCTCAATGCCAAAATCCATCACCGAGAAGGTGACGTCGCGCTCGCGGTATTCGACCGAGTCGATGTTGGAATCGCTCTCGGCCACCGCTGCAGCCACTTGCGCCAGCGCGCCGGGGCGATTGTCCACTTCAAAGCGCAGGGCAACGAGGTAATCGCCTTTGACCTCGCGGTCCCAGTCCATCACCAAGCAGCGTTCGGGCGTGCGGGCAAAGGCCTCGACGTTGGGGCAGTCATTGCGGTGAACCACGACGCCCTTGCCCGCCGACAGATAGCCCATGATCCCGTCGCCCGGCAGTGGGTGACAGCAGGTGGCAAAGGTCAACACGCCGCGCTCGCTGCCGTTGATCATCAGGCGCTCGCTGGAGGCCGGTGCACTGCCGACGTGGCCGCCGGCCGCCAATGCCTGCGCCACCTGCGCTGGCATGCGGTTCCCCAGCGCGATGTCTGCCAACAAGGCCTCAAGGCGCGGGTAGCGGTGCTCGGCGAGGAAGGTTTCAATGCTCTTGCCGGGAACGCGCTCGATCGAGGTTTCCAGCGCCTCCAGCGCGCGGTCAAGCATGCGGTGACCGAGACTCACCGCGTCTTCGTGCTGCAGCTTTTTGAGGTTGGACCGGATGGCAGTGCGCGCCTTCGACGTCACCACAAACTCCAGCCACTGCGGCCGCGGCGACGCCGACGGCGCGGTAATGACTTCAACGCTTTGCCCAGACTGCAGGCGCGTGTGCAAGGGCACCAGTTTTTTGTCGACGCGAGCGGTGACGGCTCGGTCGCCGATGCTGGTGTGCACCGCGTAAGCGAAATCGAGCGCCGTGGCATTGCGGGGCAAGGCCAAGATGTCGCCTTTAGGCGTGAACAAGTAAACCTCGGCCGGAAACAGGTCGACTTTGACGTTCTCGATGAATTCGAGCGACGACGTCGAGGCCGTCTGATCGCTGGTCATCAGGCTGCGAATCCAGTCTTGCGCCCGCGCATGCGCGCTGCTGCCGCCGGCCGCCGCGCTGGTCTTGTAGGCCCAGTGCGCTGCGATGCCGCGCTCGGCCACTAAGTCCATTTCCTCGGTGCGGATTTGCACCTCGATGGGCGAGCCATGCGTACTGAACAGCACCGTGTGCAAACTTTGGTAGCCGTTGGCTTTCGGAATGGCGATGAAGTCGCGGAAACGAGCCTCCAATGGCTTGTAAAGCGCGTGCACGGCGCCCAGCGCGTGGTAGCACTGCATCACGCGTTCGACCACCACCCGAAAGCCGAACACATCCAGCACCTGCTCCAGCGTCTTGTGTTCGCTGCGCATCTTCGAATAGATGCTCCACGGCGACTTCACCCGGCCAACGATGCGAAACGGGATTTCCTCAAGCGCCAGCTGCTGGGAGAGATGGGCTTCGATCGTGACCATGGCCTCGCGGCGCATGACTGGCCGACTGGCCAAATGCTTGGCCACTACCGCATAACGGCGCGGATAGAGCGCCTTGAAGCCAAGGTCTTGCAGCTCAGCCTTAAAACGATTCATCCCGAGTCGCTGAGCGATGGGCGCGTAAATTTCGAGGGTCTCGAGCGCAATGCGGCGTCGCGAATCGTCGGCCATCGAGTCGAGAGTGCGCATGTTGTGCAGGCGATCGGCGAGTTTGATCAAAATGACCCGCAGGTCGGTGGCCATGGCCAACATCATCTTGCGGAAGCTTTCTGCGGCGGCTTCCTGACGACTCGCGAAGCGAATCTTGTCGAGCTTCGTAACCGCATCGACCAAGGCAGCAACCGGTTCGCCAAAGGCCTCCACGATCGTGGTTCGCGGCAGCGGCGTGTCTTCGAGGGTGTCGTGAAGAATGGCGGCGCAGAGCGTTTCCCAGTCCACGCGCAGTTCGGCGAGGATCGCGGCGACCGCGACAGGGTGCGTGATGTAAGCCTCGCCGCTCTTGCGGATTTGCCCGTCGTGGGCCGCCGCGCCAATCACATAGGCCGCTCGTACGCGCTCAACCTGCTCGGGCGGCAGGTAGTCGGCCACGCGGCGCGCCAGCGCATCGACCTGTTCCGGACAGGGGTCCGGGGCAGTCGGGGCAGATAGGGCGGGGGCGGCGCTGGCACTCATGCCTTGAATGTAAGGGCGGCGGCGGCACTGGGCAAGAAAAAGGCCCGCTCGAGGCGGGCCTTCTAAAGGAACACGGAGACTGAAGGTCAGTCGTCGTTGCCCTTCATGTCGTCTTCCACCACCTCGGCAGCGGCCCATTCCATGGCTTCGCGCTCGCGGCGCTCGCGCTCAGACTTCTCAACCTGCTCGATCATCGTGGCATTGATGTTGCCGGCCGCGATCTCGCGCAGGGCCAGCACGGTCGGCTTGTCGTCCTGCTCGCTGTTGTCGAGGGTCGGCTCGGCGCCCTTCGCCAGCTGGCGAGCGCGCTTGGAGGCCATGACAACAAGTTCAAAACGGTTGCCGACGACGTCCAGACAATCTTCAACGGTGATGCGGGCCATGCGGTACTCCGTCGGGGCGGGCAGAAGCGCCCGCCATCAATGACCGCGCAGGATAGCGGTGGACGCGGCCGGCGGCAACCGTCGACGCGTCGTGCGCCTGAACGAAGACCGACAATTCCTCGTCTTTTCAGAGGCTTGGCTTAAGAAGCTCGGCGAAAAGGGCGGCTTGGCGGCGCGCTTGCGCTTGTCGGCGCAAGCGGTGAGCGAGAAAAATCGAGCGCAGTTCGTTGGCTGCAGTGTCGAAATGCTCGTTGACGATCCAGTAATCGAACTCGGGCGCGTGGGACATTTCTTCCTGCGCCGCCGCCAGACGCTGCGCAATCACCGCCTCGCTGTCCTGCCCGCGGTTGCGCATGCGGGTTTCCAAGGTGTCGATCGAGGGCGGCAGGATGAAGATGCTCACGGCATCGGGAATTTTCTGCCGAACCTGTCGCGCGCCCTGCCAGTCGATTTCCAGCAGCACGTCCTTGCCAGCGGCCAGCTGCGGCTCAACCGACTGGCGCGCCGTGCCCTTGTAGTCGCCGTGAACGAGCGCGGATTCGAAGAAGTCGCCGGCGGCGATCATCGTTTCGAATTCGGCCTTGCTAACGAAGTGATAGTGCTGGGCGTGGCGCTCGCCCGGCCGTGCCGCGCGGGAGGTGTAGGAGATCGACAGCGCGATGCCCGGCTCGCGGGCCAGCACCGCGTTGACCAGACTGGACTTTCCGGCGCCCGACGGCGCTGCGACCACGAACAGGGTGCCGCGCTCGATGGCTTCGGGGGCGTGCGGAATGCTCATGCGGGACGACCCTCGGGGCTCATTCGATGTTCTGCACTTGTTCGCGAATCTGCTCAATCAGCACCTTCAGCTCGACCGAGGCCTGGGTCAAGCGGGCGTCGACGGCCTTCGAGCCGAGCGTATTGGCTTCGCGATTGAACTCTTGCAGCAGGAAATCAAGGCGGCGGCCGACGGCTTCGCCACGCTTGAGGGTGTGTCGCGCTTCCACCACGTGGGTGGCGAGCCGGTCGAGTTCCTCGTCGACGTCGGCGCGCTGGAGCAGCAGCACCAGTTCCTGCTCCAAGCGTGAGACATCGACCTCCACCTTCAATTCGGCGAAGCGAGTTTCGATGCGACGCCGCATGGCCGCGCGCAGTTCGGGGAGGAAGCCGCGCACGTCGTCGATGATGGATTCAATGACCCTCAGGCGGTCTTCAATGAGCGCGGCCAAGGCCGCCCCTTCGCGCTCGCGGTGGGCCAAGAAGTCGGCCAGCATGGCGTCGGCAACGGCTGCGGCTTCCACGCGCAGGGCGTCCATGTCGGTGCCGGCGTCCGACAGCACGCCCGGAAACGAGAGCAGGTCGGTGAAGCCGGTGCGCAAGCCGGGGAAGCGCGTGACCAGCGGCTGATGCAGCGCGGCCAATTGCTCAAGCCGAGCCTCATTGATGCTCAGCGGTCGCAGCGCGTCGCTGCTGCTGCGCAAGCGCAGGCCCAGGTCGAGCTTTCCGCGCGACACCTTCGCCGCGACCTTCTCGCGCAGCATCGGTTCCAGCACGCGCAATTCGTCGGGCAGGCGCAGCGATAGTTCAAGGTAACGGTGGTTTACCGCGCGGAGCTCGGCGGCCAAAGTGCCGGCTGTAGTGGCGCGCTCGACGGCGGCGAAGGCGGTCATGCTGCGGATCATGCGAGCCTCGCGGGGCGGTCGTCAGGGAGTCGGATGGTAAACTCCGCACCCTTTTGTCACCACCGGCAGCGCCCATGACCCCCTTTTCCCGCCCGAGTGGCCGCCTTGCCGACCAGATGCGCGCGGTGTCCATCGAACGCCACTTCACCAAACACGCGGAAGGCTCGGTTTTGGTCAGCTTCGGCGACACGCGAGTGCTCTGCACCGCCAGCGTCGAAGAGCGCGTGCCGGGCTTTCTGCGCGGCAAGGGCGAAGGCTGGATCACGGCCGAATACGGGATGCTGCCGCGCTCGACCAACTCGCGCATGGGCCGCGAGGCCGCGCAGGGTAAGCAGGGCGGACGGACGCTTGAGATTCAGCGCTTGATTGGCCGCAGCCTGCGCGCCTGCGTCGATCGCAACGCTCTGGGCGAACGCACCATCACGCTCGACTGTGACGTGCTGCAGGCTGACGGCGGCACGCGCACGGCGGCGATCACCGGCGCTTACGTGGCCTTAGTGGACGCCGTATCGACTCTGAAAACTTCGCGACATCCGATCATCGGTGCCATC
>JBBQIA010000122.1:0-5850 GCA_038324485.1 Lysobacterales bacterium | reverse complement strand
CGGTGGTGGAATCGGGCGCGCAGCGCGCGTCGGTGCGCGTTCGCTGCAGCGGCGATCAGGCCTGGCTCAACTTAAAATCGCGCGAGGTCGGGCCGGCGCGGCAAGAGTTTGAATACGAGATTCCGTTGGACGATGCCGAGGCGCTGCTGGCGCTCTGCGTGGGTGGCGTGATCGATAAGACGCGGCATCACGTGATCGTTGGCGCGCATCTCTGGGAAGTGGATGAGTTCCACGGCGAAAACGCCGGTCTGGTGGTGGCTGAGATTGAGCTGGATGCGGTGGATGAAGTTTTTGAGCGCCCGGATTGGGCCGGGCTGGAAGTGACCGGCGAGACCCGTTATTACAACTTAGCGTTGGCTTCGCGGCCTTTCGCCCAGTGGACCGACAAGGAAAAATCATGCTGATCATTGGCATTGCCGGCACGGAACTTTCGGCGCAGGAGCACGATTGGATACAGCATCCGTCGGTGGTGGGCGTCATTGTGTTCAAGCGGAACTTTGCGTCTCGAGAGCAGATGACTGAACTGTGTGCTGCCATTCGGGCAGCGTCGCCACGGCCGCAGCTGCTCTGCGTCGATCAAGAAGGCGGGCCAGTACAGCGCTTTCGCGAGGGGTTCTCTGCCTTGCCAGCGCTCAAGCCTTTTGGCGCACTGTATGAGCGCGATGCGGGCGCGGCCCTGCGGCTTGCGCATGAGCATGCGTGGCTGATGGCCAGCGAAATTCGCGCCATCGGGCTTGATTTGAGCTTCGCGCCCGTGGTCGATTTGGGTCGTGGCAATCGCGCCATCGGCGATCGGGCATTTCATGCTGATCCCACGGTGGTCGCGGCGTTCACGCGCGCCTATGTTCAGGGCATGCACGCGGCGGGCATGGCGGCCACGCTCAAGCATTTTCCGGGCCACGGCTCGGTGCTCGAAGACACGCATTTCGATGAGGCCGTCGACCCGCGCTCGCTGGAGGTTTTGCTGCGCGAAGACCTGCTGCCCTTCGCGGCGGGCATCGAGGCCGGGGCTGAGGCCGTGATGCTGGCGCACGTTCGCTATCCGGCCGTGGCGCCCGAACTGGCCGGCTATTCGCCGCGCTGGCTGGGACCAATTTTGCGCGAGCAGATGGGTTTTCGCGGCGTGGCGTTTTCCGACGACATCGGCATGGCGGCAGCGGAGTCGGCGGGCGGGGTCAAAGCCCGCATCGACGCTCACTTGGATGCCGGCTGTGACGTGGTCTTGGTCTGCTCACCGACTTTGGTGGACGACAGTCTCGCGGCAATGGCCGACCGTGGCCCCGGCAATATGGCGGCGCTGACCGGCCTGATGGGTCGTGGTGCGATGGGCTGGCAGGGACTCTTGGCCGACGCCCGCTATCCGGCGATCCAACATGCCCTTTCAGGCCCGGAGTTCAGCGCGTGACGACACCTGCACTGGCGGACGCTCTGCGCGAGTCACGCGTGATCCACGATCGCGCAGCGATTGATGTGGCGATTCATCGCCTTGCGCGCGAACTGCACGAGACCTACGCGAACGACGAAACGCCGCCCCTGTTTCTGACGGTCATGAACGGCGGCATGTTCTTTGCGACGGGCTTGGCCCTGCAGGCTGACATTCACTTCGAATTCGACTACCTGCACGCCACGCGCTATCGCGGCAAGACGACTGGCGACAAGCTGGTTTGGCTGCATCGTCCGCAGGCCTCGCTAAAAGGACGGCGGGTGTTGGTGGTGGACGACATTCTCGACGAGGGCAACACGCTCGTGGGCATCACCGCGTGGTGCCGCGACCAAGGTGCGAAGGACGTACGCGTCGCCGTACTGTGCCAAAAGCGCCACGGCCGCACCGCGCCCGACGCGCACGCCGACCACATCGGCTTGGACGTGCCGGACTTCTACGTGTACGGCTACGGCATGGATTTTTACGAGCAGGGACGCAGCCTGCCGGCCATTTATTCGTGGGAGCCAAAGGCATGAGTGCGAACGCATCGCGGCCGATTGATTTCGCGGTCATCGGCGGCACAGGTTTGTATGCCCTGGCTGAACTGGATGACGTGCAAACGCATCGCGTCGAGACGCCATTCGGCGCGCCATCGGCGCCGATTCGCGTCGGTGGTTTCGGCCCGCACCGCATCGCATTCATGGCCCGCCACGGCGAAGGCCACGCGATGCCCCCTCACCGCATCAACTACTGCGCGAATTTGTGGGCGCTCAAATCATTGGGGCTCACTCGCGTTGTCGCGGTGAATTCCGTGGGCGGCATCACCGAGTCGTGGGGGCCGCGCGTGATTGGCGTGCCCGATCAAATCATCGACTACACCCACGGCCGCAACGTCAGCCTGTGGGACGGCGAGGGCGAGGCCCTGCACGTGGATTTCGGCGACCCGTACACGCCCAGCCTGCGGCGCGCTCTGATCGCTGCGGCGCAGACGGCGGCGGTGCCGGTGGTGGACGGTGGCTGCTATGGCGCAACCCAAGGGCCGCGCTTGGAAACGAAGGCCGAAATTGAGCGCTTGCGTCGAGACGGCTGCGATTTGGTGGGCATGACCGGCATGCCCGAGGCCGCGCTCGCGCGCGAGTTAGGCCTCGATTACGCCTGCTTGGCGATCGTTGCGAACTGGGCAGCAGGTCGTGCGCCGACGGATGAAGTGATCACGCTCGAGGACGTCTTGGCGAACATGGCGGCAGCAACTCAGCCGCTCCCAGCCCTGCTGCGCGCCTTGCGGGTTTAAGCGCGGAGCGGCTTAGCGCTTTTCCGATTTCTCAGCATGCAGCGCGTCTTCGGCTTCGCGCATGACGCGCTCGGCGTTCATGCCTGCGCGGTCGATCAGCGCGGCGCCAATGCAGACTTGAATGCGCGGCAGAGTGTCATTGGTCAGGTTGTCGGCCATCACCGTATCGATGATTCGCTCGGCGGCGACGGCGGCCTGCAGTGCAGGATTGCTGAGCCGATTCAGCAGCACGGCGAAGTCGTCGTCGCCTAGGCGCGACACCACGTCGTGGCCGCGCGTACAGCGCCGCAGCACGTCGGCAAGCCGCTGCAGGACGGCATCGCCGGCGGCATGGCCGTGCTGCTCATTGACGCGATGGAAGCGGTCGAGGTCGATAAACAGAACGGCGCTGCCCTGCGAGGGCGACCAGTGGGCGATGCTGGCGCTTAGCGCGCTGGCGAAGGGCTGCACGTTAATCAGACCGGTTAACGCATCGCGCTCGCCATGCGTGCGCTGCTCGACATCGCGGTGCTGCGTCTGCGAAAACGCGGATGCGAGAAGCTGGGTCGGTTCGTCACCGCGGTCGGCGTGCAGGGTGCGTCCGAGCAGCCCGCCGATCAGTCCTGCAGCCACGCGCAGCACTATGACGGCGGATTCGGAGTAGCCGTTGGGCTGCCGCCACGCTGCCACCAGTGCGCCAGCCGGCAGGCCAGATACGTCGACCGGAACCGCCACCATCGAGGCCACGTCACCGCGCAGGCAGATGGCGCGATCGATGCGCGCGTCGTCAAGCGAGTCGGGCGACAGCGCGACGTTTCGGCTGAGGATAGCGGCGCCGCCTAGGCTGCCGACCATGGTGCCGCGTGCACCAGCCAAGGCATGGAAGCTGCCCGTGGTCGCTTCGAAGATCGTTTCATCGCCTTCGCGGCGCTCGAAGCCGAGTCCGTCGGCGCCGCAGGCGTCTTTCAGATCGGCCAGCAGCCGCGGCAGCAGGTCGCTCGGTCGGCCGCGCTGTTCGGCAAGCGTCGCCAGCGCACGAAGGGCAAAAAGTGCGCGTTCGGATTCGGGAAGCGAGACGTCGAACATGGGGCCAGCCTTAAAGGTCTGAAGACAGGGTAGACGAAGGCGATTGGGCTTGCCCGAACTGCAGGCGCGCCAGTTCGGCATAAAGGCCGCCCTTGGCGAGCAGAGCGTCGTGCGTGCCGATGTCGACGATGCGACCGCCCACCATTACTGCGATGCGGTCGGCCTTCAAGACCGTGGCCAATCGATGCGCGATCACCAAGGTGGTGCGCCCGGCCATCAGGCGTTCCAGCGCCTGCTGGATCATGTGCTCACTTTGCGCATCAAGGGCTGAGGTGGCTTCGTCCAGCAGCAAGACCGGCGCGTCTTTGAGCAAGGCGCGCGCAATGGCGACGCGCTGCTGCTGGCCGCCAGAAAGCCGCGCACCGCGCTCGCCAAGTTCGCTGGCGTAGCCCTGTGGCAGCGCGCGAATGAAGTCGTCGGCTTCGGCCAGTTGGGCCGCATGGGTGACCTCGTCGGTGCTGGCATCCAAGCGGCCGTAACGAATGTTTTCTTCGGCACTGGCCGCGAAAATCATCGGGTCTTGGGGCACCAGCGCAATGGCGCCGCGCAGGGCCTGCGGGTCGAACTCGCGCAGGTCAATGCCGTCTAGGGTGATGCGGCCCTGTTGCGGATCGTGAAAGCGCAGCAGCAGTTGGAAGACCGTGCTCTTGCCGGCGCCGGATGGACCGACCAGCGCGATCGTTTCGCCGGGCTGAACGTCAAGCGTCATGCCGTCCAAGGCCAAGTCGTCGGGGCGCGAAGGGTAGTGAAAGCCCACCGACTCGAAGCGCAGCACGCCGCGAATCGGCGACGGCAGTGGCGTGGGCGTTTTCGGCGGATGAATCATCGGGCGCTCGGCCAGCAGGTCGGCGATCCGCTGCATGCCGCCGCCAGCGCGCTGCACTTCGGCCCAGACTTCGGCCAAGGCGCCGACGGAGCCCGCGCCGATTAGCGCGTAAAGCATGAACTGTCCCAGCGTGCCGGCGGTCATGCGGCCGTCGATCACCGCCTGCGCGCCGCTCCACAGCACCAGCACGATGGCACCGAAGAACAACACGATGGCGGTGGCGGTGAGTACGGATTGCAGAAAAATGCGTTTGGTGGCTGCCGCCAGCGTGGCGCGTAGGGCGTTGCCGAAACGCTGGGTTTCGAAGGGTTCGCGGGCGTAGCTTTGCACCGTGTGCATCGCGCCCAGCGTTTCGCCGGCGCGTGCGTTGGCTTCAGCGACGCAGTTCTGCGCCGCCTCGCTGGCCTTGCGCACGCGACGTCCGCCGAGAGCGATGGGAAGCACCGCCAGAGGAATGCCGACAACGGCAACGCCCGCTAAAGCGGGACTGGTGTAGACCAGCATGCCGACGCTTCCCAGCACGGTCACGATGCTGCGCAAGGCCACCGACATGCTTGACCCCACGACGCTGCGCAGCAGTTCCGTGTCGGCCGACAGCCGCGAGACCAATTCTTGCGATCGCGAGCGGTCGTAGAAGCCCTGATCCAGCGCTAAAAAATGACCATACAGCCGGGCGCGCAGGTCCATGACGACGCGCTCGCCTAGCAAGGCGATGAAGTAAAACCGCAGCGCGGTGGCGAAGGCCAGCAGGGTGGCTACGCCGAACATCATGAGGAACCAGCGGTCGATGTCGCCGCCCGCGGAGAAGCCTTGGTCGATCATGTGCTTCACCGCCACCGGCAGTGACAGGGTGGCCACCGACGACAAGGCCAATGCGCCGCCCCAAGCGGCCAGCAGTCGTCGATGCGGCTTTAAGAAGGGCAGCAGGCCACGCAGTGAATTGACGCTGCGGCGTGCGGCTTTGGGGTCAGCAGGTTCGCTCATGGCGCGCATTGTCGCATCGCCACCGCGAACTTCGCTGCGGGCTTAGTCGCTGCGCTCCAGACGGCCCTGGCCGCGAGTGGCGTCGCTCAGGCGTTCGGCCAGCGTGTCGATCGCGTCCGTGGCGACCCGGGCCTCGATGCGCAGACCGTCGGCGTCGAACTGCTCGTCGAGTTTGACAGCGTTGAAGGTGGCCAGCAGCAGGTGAAGGGTTTGCGCGTGCGCGAAATCGGCGCGCAGCAGCACCGTGCTTTGCGCCACCAG
>JBBQIA010000121.1:0-5886 GCA_038324485.1 Lysobacterales bacterium | reverse complement strand
GTGCTTGCTCGATCGCTTCCTTGGTTTTCTTGCTGCCGCTGACGATGGCTTTCTCCGATTTCCAGATTTCCTCGAGGTCGGAAAAATCGCGCTCCAGTACTTCAATCTGAGTTTCGAGGTCGTCGAGACGTTGTACGGATTCGGCGTCCTTTTCCTTCTTCAAGGCTTCGCGCTGGATCTTCAGCTGGATCAGTCGACGTTCCTTGCGGTCGAGTTCCTCGGGCTTGGAATCAATCTCCATGCGAATGCGCGAAGCGGCCTCGTCCATCAGGTCGATGGCCTTGTCCGGCAGCTGCCGGTCGGCGATGTAGCGGTGCGACAGCGTCGCGGCTGCAACGATCGCCGGATCGGTGATCTCGACGCCGTGGTGCACGGCGTAGCGCTCTTTCAAGCCGCGAAGGATGGCGATGGTGTCTTCAACGCTCGGCTCGCCGACCAGCACTTTCTGGAAGCGGCGTTCGAGCGCGGCATCTTTCTCGACGTACTTGCGGTACTCGTCGAGCGTGGTGGCACCGATGCAGTGCAGCTCGCCGCGCGCCAGCGCGGGCTTGAGCATATTGCCGGCGTCCATGCTGCCCTCGGCCTTGCCGGCGCCGACCATCGTGTGCAGTTCGTCAATGAACAGAATGACGTTGCCTTCCTGCTTCGACAGGTCGCTCAGCACCGCCTTGAGGCGCTCTTCAAACTCACCGCGAAACTTCGCGCCAGCAATCAATGCCCCCATGTCGAGCGACAGCACGCGGCGGCCGCGCAGGCCCTCCGGCACTTCGCCATTGACGATGCGCTGCGCCAAGCCTTCGACGATGGCGGTCTTGCCGACGCCGGGCTCGCCGATCAGTACGGGGTTGTTCTTGGTGCGCCGCTGAAGCACTTGAATCGTGCGGCGAATTTCCTCATCGCGGCCAATCACTGGGTCGAGCTTGTTGTTCTCGGCGCGCTCCGTCAGGTCGACGCAATACTTCTCCAAGGCCTGACGCTGGTCTTCCGCGTTTTCGCTTTGCACTTTTTCGCCCCCGCGCATTTTTTGGATGGCGGCCTCGACCCGCGTGGCGTCGAAGCCCGACTCTTTGAACAAGCGACCCACGGCGCCAGCGTCTTCCATGCAGGCGGTCACGAACAGTTCGCTCGCAATGAACGCATCGCCGCGCTGGGCGGCCAGCTTATCGGTCACGTTTAGCAGGCGCGCCAATTCATTGCCCAGATTCACCTGCCCGGCCTGCCCGGTCACTTTCGGCAAGCGGTCGAGCATCTCGCCCAGACGCTCGCGCAGCAGCGCCACATTGCCGCCGGCTTGGGACAGCAGCGGCCGCGTTCCGCCGCCCTGCTGGTCCAGCAACGCCGTCAGCAAGTGAACAGGTTCAATCAGGTTGTGGTCGCGTACCAAGGCCATGGACTGCGCGTCTTGCAGGGCTTGCGCGAAGCGTGAGGTGAGCTTGTCCATCCGCATGGGTCGTCTCCGAAAAGGGCGGCGGCCCACGGAACGTGGCCGCGACCCCCATTAAATGCGGGTGACGCCGGCGTGATTCAAGGGCCGCGGGTGTCGTGGCGGACCTCAATTGAGTCCAGCGATTAGAGCGCCTGGAGGCTTTTCTTCGCTTCGGCGTTCGTGGGGTCCAGACGCAGCGCGGTCTGAAAGGCCGTACGCGCCGCCGCAGCATCGCCGCGCTGGGCTTCAATCTGGCCCAAGCGCCACCAGGCGTGGGTTTCGCGCGCGTCGTTCTCGGCGCGCGTCATCCCGCCCTCGAGGTAGCGCTTCAAGCTGGCCGCGCCTTCGTCGCCAAACTGCGCGCTGATCGCGGCAAGGCGGCCCAGCTGATAGTGCGGGGTCGCCAAGTCCGGCTGCGCCTGTGCCCAAGTCCGCACGAAGCCGTGCGCTTGGGCGTAGCGCTCCATGCCCACCAGATTCAGCATCACCGCCGTGCGCGAATCGACATCCGCCGCTGGCAGGCTCGGCGCCGCCGCAACCGCCGCATCGATGGAGCGATTCATCGCCGCAGCGTCCTTATTGAAGCGGTCCAGGCTGGCCTGCGCTAAGTGGCCGCGAACGGCGTTGCGCCGGGAAATTTCAGCGATCTGCGCGGTGGCTTTATCGACGCCGCCACCGATGGCCGACGGCGCTTGCAGGTAGAACTGGATCAGAGCGGTGCGCGCCTCCAGCAGGTTCGGATCAAGCCGCACGGCGGCCTCGAACGCATCGCGCAAATCCGGCGCCATGCCCATCTTGCGCAGCATGTTCACTTGGCCGATGCGCATGCCCAAGCTGTTGCCCAGCCAAAGCTGCGCCTGCGCATTGTTGGGCGCCAGTTCAACGGCCTCTTCGGCGCTGTCCACAGCATCGTCGGCGCGACCGCTCTGCAGCTGCGCACGAGTCAAAAGAATCCAGGCCCGCGCGTCGCTCTTCGCAGCGGCAACGGCGGCCTCGGCACGCGGCAAGGCTTCCGGACTTCGAACCTTTAGCAGCGCATCGACCTCGCCCAAGCTGGCGGCGACTGCGGGCAGCGCCATCAGGGCCGAGATCGGCAGCAGTAAGACAAGGGCCGCACGACGGCAGGCGCGAAACGACGGGGTGTGAGTCAGCGCGGGCATCGGGGTGATTCCGGGGGAAAGTAGGCCGAGCTTCCCGCAGCGCGGGGCCGCCGTCATCCTGCCAAAGGTCACCCGCAGCCGATCCGTTCAGCCCGCAAAAGGCACCGACGGCCGCCAGATCAGGCTGGCCATGCGTCCGGTACGGGCGTCGCGCCGATGCGAGAAAAACGCCTGCGGCTCGCCGATAGTGCAACGGGCCCCGCCCTGAACGGCGGTCACGCCCAGCGCGCTCAAGCGACGACGCGCCAAGGCATATAAATCCATCCGCCAATGCCCCGGTCGCGTGGCCACAAAGGTCGAGGCTGCTCCGGCATCGCGGTCGAGAAACGCCTCGCGCACGGGCGCATCAATTTCGTAGTGCTGCGGCCCCGCCGCCGGGCCCAGCCAAGCGCGAAGTGACGCACCGGGCACCTGCATGGCGGCGACGGTGGCTTCAATCACGCCCGCCGCCAGCCCACGCCAGCCGGCATGCGCCGCACCTAGGACTGCGCCGTCCGCCGAGCACAGCAGCAGCGGCAGGCAGTCCGCATGCAGCACGGCCAGCACCACGCCCGCATCGCGCGTCACGGCGGCATCAGCCTCGGGGGCGGCGTCCAGCGCGCCCGTGGCACGCGTCGCCGCGCCGTCGTCGGGCTTGTCGTCTGCGCTGAAGTGAATCACCCCGACGCCATGCACCTGCCGCAGCCAGCGTGGCTCGGCAGGCAGGCCTAAGGCCTCCCGCAGCGCCCGCCGGTTCGCCATTACGTCTTGGGCCGCGTCACCATCAAGGCTTCGCGGCAGGCCAAGGTTTAAGGCATCAAATGGCGGCCGCGATGCGCCCAAGCCAAAGCGTCGCGTCGACCCCGCCCGCACGCCAGCGGGAAAGGCCTCGCCCGCGTCGATGAAGAAGGACATCGGCTTAGCGACGCGCGTTCGCCGCTGTCTCGGCGGTGTCCTGCCGAAGCAGGGCCAGCAGGGCCACCATGTCCTCAGGCAGGTCCGACTGGAACGCGCAGGTCTCGCCGGTGGCGGGGTGCGCAAAGGCCAAAGACTCGGCGTGCAGGGCCTGACGCCGGAAGCCGCGCAGACCTTCCACCAGCTCTTCGTTGGCGCCGCGCGGCAGGCGCAGCGCACCGCCGTAAAGCGGATCGCCAATCAGCGGATGGCGCACGTGGGCCATGTGCACGCGAATTTGGTGCGTGCGGCCGGTTTCTAGCCGGCATTCCACCAGCGTGTGGCTGCGAAAGCGCTCGCGCACCCGGTAGTGGGTCACCGCATCGCGGCCCGACTCGTTCACCGCCTGCCGAATGCGGTCACCGGGATGACGGCCAATCGGCGCGTTCACCGTACCGCCCGCCACCATCGCCCCGCCCACCACGGCCAAGTACTGGCGATGCACCTCGCGGTTCGACAGCTGCGACACCAGCGCCGTGTGCGCGCGCAGGGTGCGCGCCACCACCATCAGCCCCGAGGTGTCTTTGTCTAAGCGATGAACGATGCCGGCACGCGGCAGCTCGGCCAACTTCGGGTCGAAGTGCAGCAGCGCGTTCACCAAGGTGCCGCGCGGGTTGCCGGCGCCCGGATGCACCACCAGCCCCGCCGGTTTGTTAATGACGATCACCTCGTCGTCGGCGTGACGAATGTCGAGCGGGATGTTCTCGGGCTCGGCGCGCGTCTCGATGGAGGACGTCACCCACACCGTCACCGTCTCGCCGCCGCGCAGGGCCTGCTTGGGCTTGGCCTCGGCGCCGTCCAGCAGGGCCTCGCCGGACTTGATCCACGAGGTCAGGCGCGAGCGCGAGAAATCGGGGAATAGCTCAGCCAGGACTTGATCGAAGCGGCGACCGGCGTGCTCCAGCGGCACCACGGCTTCGAGCAATTCACGCTCGTCCTCGGCGCGCTCGCCTTGATCGGCATCGGCGTCGGGGTTCGGGTGGTCTTTCTCGGAAGTGGTCATGGGCAGCAGGAGCTCGGCAAGGATTCAGGGGATGTCACAGGTTCCGCGCTATTATCGGCACTTCCGCTTCCGCTGGTGTCCGCTCCGTGTCGTCCATGCCTGCACGCGTCCTTTCCCGCTCCGCCCTCGTCGTCCTCTTGGCCTTTGGTCTCTCTGGCTGCC
This sequence comes from Lysobacterales bacterium, assembly GCA_038324485.1. Classification (GTDB taxonomy): domain Bacteria; phylum Pseudomonadota; class Gammaproteobacteria; order Xanthomonadales; family Xanthomonadaceae; genus Silanimonas. The sequence continues at coordinate 1,202 of JBBQIA010000121.1, read as the reverse complement.
AGACCATGAAAGGCTGGTTCGGCAAGGGTGAATCCGAAACCGAAACCCTGCCCGTTGAAGCGCTGTACGCCGAAGCTCGCGAATCCCGCGATAACGGCAACTTCTCGCGCGCCGAGCTGTATCTGACGCGCCTGACCGGCCGCTTCCCCTTCGGTACCTACACCGAACAGGCGCAGCTGGACTTGGCGTACGCCCAGTACAAGCAGGGTAAGAGCGAGGACGCCACGTCCACGCTCGACCGCTTTATTCGCACCTATCCGACGCACCCGGCGATCGATTACGCGTACTACCTGCGCGCGTTGAACGGCTTCGAGCGCGAGAGCTTCTTTCTGCAGCGCGTCGCCCGCGCCGACATGTCGGCCCGCGACCTGACCCGCGTGCAGGCCAGTTTTGAAGCCTTCGCCGACCTTCTGCGCCGCTATCCCAGCAGCCGCTACGCCGGCGATTCACGCCAGCGCATGGTCTATTTGAAGAACTTCTTGGCCCGCCACGAAGTCACGACCGGCCTGTATTACTACGAGCGCGGCGCTTACGTGTCGGCCATCAATCGCGCCAAGTACCTGCTGGAAACCTACCCGCAGAGCGAGTTCGAGGCCGACGGCATCGCCCTGCTCGCCGCCTCGCACGCGGCGCTGGGCCAAGACACGCTCGCCGGCGACGCCCGCCGAGTGCTGGAGCAGAACTACCCGCAGCACCCGTACATGGCCGGCAACTGGCCGGAACGTGGCGGCCTGTGGGGCCAGCTCAATCCCTTCGGTTCGGGGCGCTAACGCGCAACGCGATTAAGGTCGCTTCGGCGACCCAAAGCGCTGACCTAAGTAGCCGCCTTCGGGCGGCTTCGTCGTTTTCCTACAGACGTGCCCCTGTTTTTCCGGTGACACTGGCATCCCCCCACATGGACCCCTCGCCATGGCTATTCCTGTTACTCGTTCTAACGTAATCCTCGCGGCCTTCATTATGTTCATCACCGGCACCGCGGCCTTCGCCAGCGACTTGAAAGACGAGACCCTGCTTCAAGGACTGCCTGCGGGATTCGAGGTCGGACACAGCTTCAAACGCCCCAATCTCACGATGGTCGAAATGATCCCCTCCGGCGAGTCGGTTCAGGTGTGGAGCGAGATGGTCACCACCCAAATCTTCCACAACAGTCCCTCGCCACTGGAGCACTATTTCGGCGACATGCAGCGCTCGTGGTCGGGCGC
>JBBQIA010000120.1:0-5900 GCA_038324485.1 Lysobacterales bacterium | reverse complement strand
AGCGGCGACGGTGAGGGCATCACGAAGCGTGGTGCCCGGATTGACGAAGGCCGCACCCGGCAGGTGCAAGCCCATCACTTCCATCAGCATTTGGTTGCTGTTGGCGGTGCCGTAAAAGGTGCAGGTGCCGGCGCTGTGGTAACTGGCCGATTCGGCGCTAAGTAATTCTTCGCGGCTGGCCTTGCCTTCAGCAAAGCGCTGACGCACGGCCGCTTTTTCTTTGTTCGGCAGGCCTGAAGGCATGGGTCCAGCCGGCACAAAAATGACTGGCAGATGCCCGAAGGCCAGCGCGCCCATGATCAAGCCCGGCACGATTTTGTCGCAGACGCCCAGCATCAGCGCGGCGTCGAACATCTCGTGCGACAGCGCCACCGCGGTGGCCTGCGCAATGGTGTCGCGCGACCACAGCGACAGCTCCATGCCGGCGCGGCCCTGCGTCACGCCGTCGCACATGGCCGGCACGCCGCCGGCCACTTGAGCGGTGCCGCCGGCATTGCGCGCCGCCATCCGAATCAGCTCCGGATAGGTGGCGAAGGGCTGATGTGCGGAAAGCATGTCGTTATAGGCGGTGACGATGCCGAGGTTGGGCTTGGCCTGTCGGCGCAGCGCGTCTTTGTCGTCGCCCGATGCCGCAAAACCGTGCGCTAGGTTGCCGCAGGACAGCCGCGCTCGAGACGTGCCTTGCTGGCGCGCGGCGTCGATGCGCTGAAGGTAGGCGGCGCGTCCGGGTGCACTGCGCTCGGCAATGCGGGCGGTGACGCGTTCAACAACGGGGTGCAGAGACATCAGGGACTCCAGTGGACGGCAAGGTCCGGTGCGGCCGCGAGCAGCGCGTGGATGGGCGCGTCGATAGCAGGCCGTTGGCGTGATTCTTCCAGCACGCGACGCTTGGCGTCGCCGGTGATCATCAGCATCAGCACACGGGCTGAAATAAGGCGCGAGAGGCTGAGCGATATGCGCGGGAAGGGTGCTTCTGGCGGCAGCGGGTGCGGCGTCACCGCAACGGCCACGGTCGCGTCACCGGCATCCAGCGCAGCACGTGGCGTCACCGCAGGAAACAACGAGGCGAAATGCGCATCCAGGCCCATGCCCAGCAGCACGGCATCAAAGCCTTGGCGGTGAAGTGGGCCCAGGCTGGCTTCGGCAGTTTGCAGCGAGAGCGGCGATGCCGAGGAGGCGTTGCTGGGCAATAGCGGATGAATCTTCAGGCCACCCGCCGCAGCGAAGGCCTCGGCCAAGGCGCGCTCGTTGCGCTTGGCATGGTCGGCCGGCACCGCGCGCTCGTCGCTGGCGAGCACGTTCACCGCCGACCACGGCAGGTCCATGGCCGCAAGGCGTCGATAGGCCGCAAACGGCGTGCTGCCGCCGGCCAGCACCAGCCAAGCTTCGCCGCGAGCGGCAACGCCCTCGCGAACGGCCTTGGCCAGGTACATCGCAACGGCTTCGGCCAGTGCGTCGGCGTTGGCGTGTTCGGTGATCGGAAGCGGGGTCATCGAGGGCCTCATTCGCGCCAGCTGTGGCCGTGGCGCTCTGGCAGCGCCAGCGCGCTGGTCGGGCCCCATGTGCCTGCGGTGTAGGTCTTGGGCGCTAGCCCGCGTGCCGTCCAGCCACCAAGGATCTGGTCCACCCACGACCATGCCGATTCAATCTCATCGCGGCGCACGAACAGCGTACCGATGCCCGAGAGCGCATCGCGATACAGGCGTTCATAGGCAATGCGCTTTCGCTCGTGGCCGAAAGCGTCATGCAAGTCGAGGTCGAGTGCGACTTGCGAGAGCTTCAAGCCGCCGCGGTCAAGGCCCGGCGTTTTACTCATCAGCATCATCGAAATGCGCTCTTCCGGCTGCAGGCGAATGAGCAGGGCGTTGGGTTCAGGACGTGCGCCTTCGCCATCGAAAATGGAATGCGGCACCGCACGCAGCTTCACGTAAATCTCGGTGGCCCGGCGCGGCAGGCGCTTGCCGGTGCGCAGGTAAAAGGGAACGCCGCTCCAGCGCCAGTTGTCGATGTGGGCGCGAATGGCCACGAAACTTTCCGTGCCGCTTTTGCGGCCCAGTTCGTCGGCGTAGCCGGGCACGGCTTTGCCGTCGATGGCGCCGGCCACGTACTGCCCCGCCACCGTATGGGTGGCCACGTCTTCGCCTTCGATGGGTCGCAGTGAACGCAGCACTTTGAGCTTCTCGTTGCGCACCGATGCCGGGTCGAAATGCGAGGGCGGCTCCATTGCGGTGAGCGTGAGCAGCTGCAGTAGATGGTTTTGCACCATGTCGCGCATGGCGCCGCTTTCGTCGTAATAGCCGCCACGGCCTTCTAAGCCAACGGTTTCGGCCACGGTGATTTGCACCTGTTCGACGAAGCGCGAATTCCACAGCGGCTCGAACATGGCGTTACCGAAGCGCAGGGCCAGCAGGTTTTGCACGCCCTCTTTGCCCAAGTAGTGGTCGACGCGGAACACCTGCGTCTCATCGAAGACGCGCGCCACGGCATCGTTGATGGCGATGGAGCTGGCCAAGTCGTGGCCGATCGGCTTTTCCAGCATCACCCGCATGCGCGCATCGGCCACGCCACCGGCCGCAAGGCCCTCGCAGATGGCGCCGTACCAGCGGGGTGCCGTAGAGAGGTGCACCAGCACGTCGCCATCGCCGCGTGTGGCCGCAATGCGTGCCGCCAGTGCGGCCAAGGCCGCTGCGTCGTCGACGGACGCGGGCAGGTAATCGCAGCGCGCCAGCAGCCGATCCAGCGCCTCGTCATTCACTTCGCCAGCGGCAATGGCGGTCGATACCGAGGCCGCCACGTTGGCGCGGAAGCCTTCGGCGTCCATCGGGCTGCGCGCGGTGCCCAGCAGTTTGAGGCGTTCGGGCAGCAGGCCGTCGCGCTCCAGCGCATACAGCGACGGCAGCAGCATGCGTTGTGCCAAGTCGCCAGTGGCGCCAAACAGCACGAAGAGGGAGGCGTCTCGGGTCATTGCAAAGGGTGCGTTGGGAATCATCCGCCAGACTAATCCTTTGCTCCGCGGCTGGCCTGCCGGTGCCGGAATGGCGCAAACGTATTCATCGGGTGCGGCGGGGCCTCGCTATACTCCCGCTATGTTCAATTTATCGCCCACATTGGCCTGCTGCTCATGAAAACGACGCGTGTTTTTTTGCTGGCCTTGATCGCCTGCGCGCTGCTGAGCGCCTGTGGCAACAAGGGTGATCTGATCCCTCCGGCACCGCAGGGTCAGGCCCTCGCCGCATGAGTCTGGCGGCCTCCGGGCGGCGCTTTAGCAAGATGCACGGCGCGGGTAACGACTTTGTCGTGCTCGATCTGCGCGACGGCGCACCCGCACCCACCGCCGACGAGGCCGCGCGCATGGCCGATCGCCATCGCGGCATCGGCTGCGATCAATTGCTCACCATAGAGCCGCCTTCCGAGCCCGACACCCTTGCCTGCTACCGCATTTGGAATGCCGACGGCAGCGCGGCGGGGCAGTGCGGCAACGGCGCTCGCTGCGTCGCGGCTTGGCTGTATCGCGATGCGGGCGCGGCGTCCTCGCGCTTCGCCTTAGGCAGCCCGGCCGGTCGTATCGAGGCCGAGGTCTTTGCAGGCAACGACGTGCGTTTGGCTCTGTCGGTGCCGCAGTTTTCGCCATTGGCCCTGCCGCTTCTTGGTGCGGAAGAGCAGGCCATGTATCGACTTCAGGACGCCGGCGAGACCCTCGCCTTTGGCGCGGTGTCGATGGGCAACCCGCACGCCGTCTTCGAGGTGGCCGACGTGGCCCGCGCCGACGTGGCGCGCATTGGGCCGCAGCTGCAGGCCTCTGCGCAGTTTCCAGACAGCGTCAACGTCGGCTTTGCCGAAGTGCTGTCGCGCGACCACATCGCCCTGCGCGTGTTTGAGCGCGGCGTCGGCGAAACGCTGGCCTGCGGCAGCGGCGCCTGCGCGGCCGTGGCGGTCTTGGTGCGCCAAGGGCGCGTGGGGCGCCGCGTGCGCGTCGACTTGCCAGGGGGCACCCTAGAGATTGAGTGGCCGTCCGATGACGCGCCGGTGTGGATGCGCGGCCCTGCCGCATTCGTCTTCGAAGGAGAGTGGATCGATGGATGAGGAACGTCAGTCGCGCAATGAAGCGGCGGAAGTGGCGCAGTGGCTGCGCCGGCACCCGCGTTTTCTAGAGCAGTTTCCCGATTTGGCCATCACCTTGGTGGTGCCGAAGGACAGCGGCGCCAGCACCTCGCTAGCCAGCTATCAGCTCGAAGTGCTGCGCGATAAAAATCGTGAACTCACTCGACGCTTGGGCGAACTGTTCGGCAACGCGCATGAGAACGAGCGCCTCGCGGTGCGCACGCATCAGCTAACCCTAGCCCTGATGCGCGCCACGTCTCCGGCCGAAACTCTGCGGGCCTTGGTGGCCGTTCTGCGCGAAGATTTTGCAGGCGATGCGGTGCACTTGACCCTGTTCGCGCCGATGGCGGACGTCTCGCCGTCGGATTGGCTGCAGGTGATTCCGTCGGATGACCTGCGCAGTGCTGAAATTCTGGCCGTCGTGGGCCAAGACGAGCCCTTCTGCGGCCGCTTGGCGCCCGAGCGCGCCGGCCTGTTCTTTGGCGGCTCGATGCATGCGGTGGCGTCCTGCGCCCTGCTGCCGGTGCCAGATTTAGGCATTGTCGCCATCGGCAGCAGCGACCCGCATCGTTTCTTCCCCGGCATGGGCACGCTGTTTCTTCGGATGATGGCCGAGGCCTTGGCCGTCGCCATGGCGCGGCGCGGCTGAAACGTGGCGGGACTCGAGGCCGCCATTGCGCGCTACCTCGACCACCTTGCGGTGGAAAAACAGGCGTCGCCCCACACGCTCGACGCCTATCGTCGTGACCTTGGCGCTCTGCGTGAGTGGGCGAGTGCGCAGGGCCTGATGACGTGGTCCGACCTCGATGGTCTTGGCCTGCGCGCGTTCGTGGCCGGTGAGCATGCCGAACGCGGTCTGTCGCCGGCCAGCGTCCAACGGCGGCTCTCGGCCTGCCGCAGCTTTTTTCGCTGGCTGCAAAAACACGGCGAGGTCAGCACCGACCCAAGCGCCGGGTTACGTGGCCCGAAGTCGCCGCGCAAGCTACCGCAGGTGCTGGATGCCGACGAGATGGGGCAACTGGTGGAGGTGCCGCTAGACGCGCCGCTGGGGGTGCGCGATCGCGCCATGATGGAGCTGTTTTACTCGTCGGGCCTGCGCGTCTCGGAGCTGTGCGCGCTGCGCTGGGGCGATCTTGATCTGGCCGGCGGCGAAGTGCGGGTCTTGGGTAAGGGCCAGAAAACCCGAATCGTTCCGGTCGGCCGTCATGCGCGTGAGGCGCTGGCGCTGTGGCAGGCCGAACATCCTGCCGCACCCGCGGCCCCGATCTTTCCCGGTCGCGGTGCGGCGCCGATCAGCCCGCGCGCCGTGCAAAAGCGCGTGCGCGAATTGGCCCTACGCCAAGGCGTGTGGAAGCGCGTTCATCCGCATCTGCTGCGGCACAGCTTCGCCAGTCATGTGCTGGAAAGTTCCGGCGATCTGCGCGGCGTGCAGGAGCTGCTGGGTCACGCCAACATCGCCACTACGCAGATCTACACGCACCTCGATTTTCAGCATTTAGCGAAGGTCTACGACGGCGCGCACCCGCGGGCGAAGCGCAAACCTTAGCGCGAGGCGGCGAGGGGCTGCTCCACCCAAGCAGGCACTTGACGAGACCACATCGAGAACGCGCGATCGGTGTCTTGCCAGATGCCAATGCGCGGCGAGCCATCGCTGAAATTGCCGGTGTAGCGGTCTTCGATCTGGCCTACCTCGCTGCCATCGCGCGAAAGCGTCACGCGAACGGCTGCGCCGCCGGCATACACCGATTCAAAAGACAACCCGGACTCGCGCTGGTAGTCAGCCATCGTGGGGCGGCTGG
>JBBQIA010000119.1:0-5901 GCA_038324485.1 Lysobacterales bacterium | reverse complement strand
GGAGATCATCGAGCCGCGCCGGGGCCAAAAAGTCGAGCCGCATCGAGCGCACCACCAGCAAAAGACCCGCCTCACCGCGCAGCGCCGTCTGGTCGTAGCCCGCTGCACGCAGCCATTCGGTGCGCGCGCGTTCAAGAAACCGAACGTAGCTGGCGTGGTAGACGACCCCACCGGCATCGGTATCTTCCCAATACACCCTTAAGGCATGGCTGAACGCGGACGGCTTTTGTGCGGCCGCCGGCGACCGCAGCGGAGCTGCCGCGCTCAAGACGCCTCGTCCGGGTCGAACAAATCGGGCGATGGCTGGCCGCGCGGCGGCTTCAGCCCCAGCCACAGCCAAGCCTTCGGAGCGAGTATCCGGCCACGCGCGGTGCGAAGCAGAAAACCCTGCTGGATCAGGAAGGGCTCGACCACGTCCTCCAGCGTGCCGCGCTCTTCTGAGAGCGCTGCGGCTAAGGATTCCACGCCCACCGGACCACCGCCAAAGCTCTCGGCGATGATTTTCAGCAGGCGTCGGTCGAGGTCATCAAAGCCCTCAGGGTCGACCTTAAGCATCTTCATCGCCGCGTCGGCAATGGGCTTGGTAATGACACCATCGCCTTTCACTTGAGCGAAATCGCGCACCCGTCGCAGCAGACGATTGGCAATACGCGGCGTGCCGCGCGAGCGCTGGGCGATTTCAACGGCGCCGTGGGCATCGCAGGCAATGTCCAAAATTTGCGCCGAGCGGCGGACGATGCGGGTCAGCTCTTCGGCGGTGTAGAACTCCAGCCGCTGGACGATGCCGAAGCGGTCGCGCAGCGGTGCGGTGAGAAGGCCGGCGCGGGTGGTGGCGCCGATCAAGGTGAAGGGCGGCAGGTCGAGCTTGATCGAGCGGGCGGCGGGGCCCTCGCCGATCATGATGTCGATCTGGTAGTCCTCCATCGCCGGATAGAGCACTTCTTCGATGGCCGGCGAAAGGCGGTGAATTTCGTCGACGAACAGCACGTCGTTGGGCTGCAAATTGGTCAGCAGGGCCGCGAGGTCACCGGCCTTTTCGATCACCGGGCCCGACGTGGACCGCATGTTGACGCCTAGTTCGTTGGCGATGACGTGCGACAGCGTGGTCTTTCCCAAGCCGGGCGGGCCAAAGATCAGAACGTGGTCGAGCGCTTCGCCGCGCTGCTTGGCCGCTTGGATGTAGATCTGCATCTGCTCGCGCACGGCCTCTTGGCCGAGATACTCAGCAAGTGACTTGGGGCGGATGCTGGCCTCGAGGGCCTCGTCTTCGGCGGTGGCATTAGGCGCAACGGTACGGGTATTCATGCGTAATATCGTCGCATGACCGGCTGACCTCTGAGGGTTTATGCGCTCGCGTCTCGTGGCATTGATCGGACTGGCGGCCCTCGCGGGCTCTGCAATGGCCGAAGCGAGCTCAGAGCGAGCGGCTTTGCCGGTGCCGGAATCGTCGCGGCCCGCGCTGCGGGTGGCCACTTACGTCCATCCACCTTGGCTCTACTACACGCCCAACTGCGTGATGACCGGCATTGCCTACGAGAACCTCGAGTCCTTGGCTGGCAAAGTGGGCGTTGATATCGAGGCGGTTTTCGTGGCGCCAAATGCCACAGAAGCCGACCTGCTTGCCCAGCGCATTGACATCGCTTTTGTGCATCCGCTGCTCAACGGCCCCCTTAATGCGATGACGCCGTTGTCTTTCGGCATGACTGTGGACGTCGTTCTGATGGGACGCGCCGTTCACGACGGACGCGCACCCACCATCACGCCTGCCCTGCGCGTGGGGGTTAGGAATGCCGACGTCGCCAAGGCCGTCGGGCTTGATGGCGCGACGCTGCTGTTCGAGGAGCAAGTCGCCGACTTAGTGGCGGCGTATCGACGCGGGGACATTGACCTGATTGCCGGCCATCGCGAGGTGTTTTTCTTTGCGATGGTGGGCAGCGGCGGCACCGCAGCAGACGTCAACCAGCAGCCCCTCGTGAAAGGCCGCTATGACGTCAATCTTCATCTTTCCCCGCAAGCCGAGCGTCAGTTTGGCGCGACGCTGCGAGAGCCCGAGGTGGAGCGCGAGTGGAACGCTCGCGACATCCAACTTCGCCGGCGCTACATGACCGTCGAAACCGCACGCGCGGTGGGCGACCAGTCGCGCTGCATTGCGGCCGCTAAGCAGGGCCACTAAGTCGGCTGCAGGCGACTCGCTCAGGTTCGCAGGGCGGCCTTCAGCGCCTTGCGAATGATGGCTTCGGCGGTGTCGCCCTCGGCCACGGCATCTTTGACCATCTTTGCCGCTTCCGCCGGCTTGTAGCCCAACTGCTGTAGCGCAATCGTGGCCTCGGTTTGCGGGTCGGCGGGAATCGGCTGGCCCCGGCCAAGACTCATCCCGCCGCCGCCCAAATCGGCCACGCGGTCGCGCAATTCAACGACGATGCGCTCTGCGGTTTTCTTGCCAATGCCGGGGATGCGCGTGAGCGCGGTGACGTCGCTGGACGACACCAGCCGGGCAAAGTCATCGACGCTGACGCCGGAAAGAATCGCCAGCGCAATCTTCGCGCCAATGCCCGTGACTTTTTGTACATCGCGGAACAAGCGGCGCTCGCGCTCGGTCAGAAAGCCATACAGCGCGACGCTGTCTTCTTTCACCGCGTAGTGCGTGAACAGCGTCACCTCGCGGCCGACTTCGGGAAGGTCGTAGACCGTCGACATCGGCGCATCGAGTTCGTAGCCGACGCCACCCACTTCGACCATCAAGGACGGCGGGGCTTTGTGGATGAGGGTGCCGCGGAGGCGTCCGATCATGAGAGGTCCTTGGTTATCGCCGCCGCAGCGCCGCAACGCCAACCCCGGCGCGCATTGCAGTCGCAGACATATGAGCATGCGTCAACGCGACGGCCAGCGCGTCGGAAGCGTCGGAAAGCAGGCGCTCGCCCTGCAGGTTCAGCAGCAGCTTCACCATGTGCTGCACTTGGTCTTTATCTGCGGAGCCCTTGCCCACCAAGCTTTGCTTGATGACGCGCGGTGCGTACTCGGCCAGCGGCAGGCTGCGGCGCACGACCGTAGCGATGGCCGCCCCGCGCGCGTGCCCTAGCTTCAAGGCCGAGGTGGCGCTCTTATCCATGAACACGGTTTCGATGGCGACCTGGTGCGGCTGGTACTCGCTGATGACGGCATCGATGCCGTCGCACAGCTTGCCGAGGCGCTCGGGAAAATTATCCGTATCGATCAGCAGATTCAGCACGCCACAGTGCACGAAGGTGTAGTGACCGTAGGCATCGACGTCGATGATGCCCAGCCCGGTTTTTCGCGAACCGGGGTCGATACCAAGCAGGCGAGTGGTGGCGCGCGCGTTCAGTGGTAAGCGTCTTCGGGCAGGTCGGCGTTGTGATGCACGTTTTGCACGTCGTCGAGGTCTTCCAGCTTGTCGAGCATCTTCACCACCTGCTGCGCCGTCTCGCCGTCAACGGCCACGTCGTTATCGGCGCGCATGGTGACGTTGGCTTCGGTCGGTGCGAGGCCCGCCGCGGCCATGGCGCGCTTCACCTCATCGAAGGCCTCAGGCGTGGTGATGACTTCGATGGCGCCGTCCTCGTAGCTCTTGATGTCGTCGGCACCAGCCTCGATGGCGGCCTCAGTGATTTTTTCTTCGTCGGCGCCGGGCGAATAGGCCAGTACGCCGACTTTCTTAAACATGAAAGCGACCGAGCCCTCCGTGCCGAGGTTGCCGCCGAACTTCGAGAAGGCGTGGCGAACGTCGGCCACGGTACGCACGCGGTTGTCGGTAAGGCACTCGACGATCACGGCGATGCCGCCCGGCGCATAGCCCTCGTAGCGCACTTCTTCGTAGTTCACGCCGTCGAGTTCACCGGTGGCTTTCTTAATGGCGCGCTCGATGTTGTCTTTCGGCATCGACTGGCCCAAGGCGCGGTCGATGGCCAGACGCAGGCGCGGATTCGCCGCCGGATCGCCGCCGCCCATGCGCGCCGCGACGGAGATTTCGCGAACCAGCTTAGTAAAGGCCGCGCCGCGCTTGGCGGCCTGCGCGTTCTTGCGGCCTTCGATGGCCATCAATCGACCCATGAGATGCCCTGCCCTGCCTTGTTCGTTGGGGTGATTATCGCCGACCACGGCAATCAAGGGAGCCGTAGCGCTGTAACCCAAGGCTTTGGCCAACCGTAGAAGAGGCTGCCATCAGGTGATGGCCTTATTCGAACGGTGCCTCGCTCATGTCCCTTCTTCGCCCCATGAAATCGCTGTGGCTGCTGGCCGCGCTCACTCTGGCCACGGTGGCCGCTCCAGCCCATGCCCTGTCCTCCGAGCCTTACTCGGCCGAGCGCCTAACGTCGCTGCAAGAGGCCGGAAAAACCGTGCTGGTCGACGTGCATGCGCCGTGGTGCCCCACTTGCCGCCGTCAGGGCGAGATCTTGACCGAAGCCCTGACCGAAGAGGCCTTCAAGGACATCGCGGTACTGACCCTGGACTGGGATTCGCAGCGCGAAGCCGCTCGCGGCCACGGTGCGCCGCGCCAAAGCACCCTGCTGCTGTTTAAGGGCGGCAAAAAGATTGGCATGCAGGTGGCCGAAACCGATCCGGCCAAGATCCGCCTGTTCCTCGGCCAGACCGGGGCCTGATCGCATGGACCCGCAGGGCGTGACTCTTGTGGCAGCCGGCTTGGCTTTACTGGCCGGCCTGCTGACCACCCTCTCGCCCTGCGTGCTGCCGGTGCTGCCCATGGTGGCGGCCTCGGCAACGACCCGCAGCCGCTGGGGACTGCCCGCCATGGCCTTGGGGCTGGCGCTGACCTTCACCGTGGTGGGCGTCACGCTGGCACGAGGCAGCAGCGTATTGGGCTTGGATGACCGCAGCGTGCGCGTCGGCGCTGGCGTGCTGATGGCCGCGCTGGGACTCGCTCTGCTATTGCCCCCCGCCCAGCGGGCGATGGAGGCCTTTCTTCAACGCGTGGGCAATGTCGGCGGCAACGCCGCAGCGCGAATTCGCAGCGATCACCCCGCTGCCCAGTTGGGTGTGGGCGTATTGATGGGCGCGGCGTGGAGCCCGTGCGTCGGCCCGACGCTGGGCGCGGCCATTGGCTTGGCCGCCAGCGGCGGATCGGCGACGCACGCGGCCGTCGTCATGGCGATTTTCAGTCTGGGCGCCGTGCTGCCCCTGATGCTGGTGGGGTTTCTGGGACGCGGGCTGCTGCAGCGAAATCGTCAGCGACTGACTCGCGTTGGCGAGGTCGGACGGCAGTTGATGGGCGCGAGCCTGCTGGTGGTCGGAATTCTCGTCCTGACCGGATTCGACAAGATGCTCGAAGCATGGCTGCTGGGTCTGACGCCGGACTGGCTGGTGGCCTTGACGACGCGCTACTGAGCCACCTTAGGGGTGGCGCGCGGGGCCTTCCCCACTAAACCGCCCGACGCGAAGGAAGTGCGCAATGGCCTCGGCAGCCGTTCGCGAGACCAACAGCCCCATGTGACTGGCCCGCACTTCGAAATGATCGACCAAGCCCGGCAGGCGTGTTTCCACCACCGCCACGGTGCCGTCGTGCGGGCCGTCAAACGTGCCGAACAGACGCCCCAAGCCCACTTCACGCGTGCCGGCAATCGCGCCGACCTCGCGCTGCGGCGGTGCATGCTCTAAACCCTTGAGCAACACGCGAGCGCTGCGCCCCATGCCGAAGCTCAGGCCGCGGCCATGCACGGCCCGCGCGGCACCGCTGCCCGTCAGCGGACTGCCCAAGCAAACGATGCGCTGCAGCGGCAGGGCTTCGTCACGGGCCGCAAGTAAAGCCACCAAGCCACCAAGACTGTGGCCGACGACATGCGCTGGGGATCGACCGCTGCGCGCATCGAGCCGCAGCTTTGCCGCCAGCTGCTCGGCAGCCACTTCGGCACCGCCCCAGACGCTGGG
>JBBQIA010000118.1:0-5903 GCA_038324485.1 Lysobacterales bacterium | reverse complement strand
GCGGCGATGTTGCTGCGTCATTCTTTGGGCCTAGCGGACGAGGCGGACGCGGTGGACGCGGCGGTGTCGTCGGTCTTGACCGCCGGTGAAAACGACGCTCGTTTGCGCCCGCGCGACTTGGGTGGACACGCAGAAACCGCTGCAATCACTGCGGCTGTGCTGCGCGCGCTGACCGTGCCCGAAGCGTATCCGGCCGTCGCCTTGCGCGACTAATGCGGCGGCGCAGCAATAATGCTGCGCTGCGCCAAATTGTATTTTCCTGTGTTGCGAACGGACGGTCCATACGCTAGCGTCCGTTTCGCGATGCCACGGGGTCGCCCCGGGGAGGGGGCAGGGGCAGCGCGTCATGTGCTGCTTTGATTCGCCTAAGGCGTGCGGGATATCGCCAGTGGCGCAACCCTTTGTTGACCTCCAGGAAAAACCATGAAAACTTCGCTCCGTTTCGGCGCCCTCCGTTGGCTGCCGGCCGCCACTCTGTTGGCTCTTAGCGCGCCGGCCATGTCCAGCACCCTCAACCAAAACGTGTCGTGGACGGTGGATCGCGCCGGCACGTCCACCAGCTATCGCGTGGTGGCCTACGGCGATTCCATCTACGCCGGCTACAACGGATCCATCAGCAATGCCGCGCGCTATGCCGCGCCGACGGTCGATGCCGAGTACCTTTCAGCACGCTGGAACGCCGACATTGAAAGCGTTCGCCGCACAAAGTCAGGGGCGGTTGCGCGCGACGTATACGAGAGCAAGATCGTCGCTGACCGCAGCTTCATGCAGTCCGCCTCGACCCGCGCCGTGTCCTTCGAAATGTGCGGCAACGATGGCCTGCAGGCACGCACTGCGTTCAAAGACCAATCGGGCACCTGCAACTACGCCGGCATCGAGGCCGCGGTGAACAGCTGCCGCACCTATGTTGGCGCAGCAATGAACTACATCAATGCCAACGCCCACCCGAACACGCGGGTCAAGACCATTGCCAACCTGTACTACCCCGGCTACGCCGCCGACAACGTGCAGACCAGCTGCCGCGACGCCAGCACGGGTCAGACCGTGAACGTGCGCGATCGCCTGCTTCCGGCCATCGTGCGGATGAACTTTGCGATGTGCGATCTAGCCCGTCAGCGAGGCTTCCTTTGCGCGGATGCCTTCGCGCAATACATGGGCGCTGACTTCGACAGCAATGGCGATGGCCAAGTGGATGCCGACGCCCTCCGCTATGTGCTGGGCGAGACCGAAGCCAGCTACGTGCAGCGCATTACCGTCACCCTGCGCAGCACCCTGCGCGACGCGAATACGAAGTTCGTGACCTCGAGCAGCTCCTTCGACTACATCCAGTCGGACGACACCCATCCCACCTTCACCGGCGGCACCGTTCGCGCCGGACTGTTTGGCGGTAGCACCGGCCGCGGCGCAGCGCGCTACACCAGCTTTGCCAATGGCCGCAGCCCGATCTGGAACAACTTCGGGCATGAGCGCATGGGCTGGGCCCTGTCGGTCTATCAGCCGGCCACGCCCTAAGCGCGAACGCTGACCCGACACCCGCCGCTTCGATGGTCACGCCTGTGTCCTCGATCCCCCCGTCGTCCACCACGGACGATGGAGGAGTGCGGGTGCTGAAAAAGTCGCGCTCGCCCCGACGCATCGGGGCGGGCACGACCATCGCCGCAGGCATCCTGGTGATGCTCGGTGCAACGGCGTATCACCAGCTCACCACTGCAGAAACGCCGCCGCCGAGCGCCGCGCTGCAAACCCTCTCAAACACCGCAGATTCGACAGGCCCACAGCCGGCGCCGTCGACGTTCGTCGCCACACGCGCAGCGTTCGACGATGCCCACACCGAAGCGCCTGCAGCCCGCCCTCTGATGGTCCCGAACGCCGACCCGAATGATCTGGCGTCCTACATTCGCCCCGGCGACCCGGAGCCCAAAATGGCGCACGTGATTGCCGCGCTGCGCGAGGCCGGCATTCGCACCGGCATCGCCGCTTTCAATCCGCCGGGCACCAGTCCACCGCTCGAAGGCTTGGCCGTTCCCGCCGACTACGTGCTGCCTGAGGGCCTTGTTCGGCATCACCAAGTGTCGGATGAGGGCGTGCCGATTGAGCCCATCCTGATGTACTCGCCCGATTTAGTGCTGCGCGACGCGCAGGGCCGGGTGCTGCCCATGCCCGACAATCGCGTGGTGCCCATCGAACGCGCGCCGCCCGGACTGCCGGTGCGCTGGGTACGCCCGGGCAAGCCCTGAATGCGCTACGCGTTTCCCGCCAGCCTGCTAATGCTGGCGCTTTTCGTGCATGTCGAAGCGGCTTGGCCGCTGGGCTTCGTGGCCTTGGCTCCTTGGCTGTGGGCGCTGCTGCGCATTGAGCGCAGCGCGGAGGTGATGCGCCAAGGGCTGTGGATGTGTCTGGCCTTCACCGCCGTTGGCTTTCCGTGGTTTGCCGGCGCCATCGGTGGCTACACCGGCATTGGCACGCCCACCGCACTCGCCATTCTTTTTCTGGCTGCGCCGATGTTTCAGCCGCAGTGGCTGGCCTTTGCAGCGGTGTTTGCACTGGCGCGGCGGCGGCATGGCCCCGCCATCACCCTGTTCTTAGCCAGCGCCGCATGGGTGGCTGCGGAAACCGTCGTGCCGAAGCTTCTCGGCGACACCTTGGGCCACGGACTGCAGCCGTCGGCAGCCTTTCGCCAACTGGCGGAATTCGGCGGCGCAACCGGACTTAGCCTGCTGCTGCTGGGCGTCAATGGCGCGCTGGCTCTGGCGCTGACGCGGCGTTCGAAAGGGCCGCACGCATGGGGAATGCCGCTGGGCTTGGCGGCAGCGGTGCTACTTATCGGCGCAGGCCTCGGACAACTTCGACTCCAGCAGGTGGAGGCCCGCGCCAGCGACCCGCCGTCGGCAGCGCTTCGCGTGGCCATGGTGCAGGCCAGCCTCACCAACTATGAAGCCCGCCGGCAGGCCGCCGGCACGCATGCGGTGGTGCGCGAGATTCTCGATACGCATTTCGAACTCTCGGTGTCGGCCCTGCGCGACCACGGTGCCGAAGTGCTGCTGTGGGCAGAAACGGTGTATCCGACACCCTTCGGGCACCCGCGTAGCGAAGCAGGCGCCGAGTTCGATCGCGAGATTCAAGACTTCGTCGATGCCGTCGGCGTGCCTTTGGTGTTCGGCAGTTACGACGTCGATGGCCTCGGTGAATACAACGCGGCGGTGTTTCTCGAGCCGGGCCGCGGCGTGCTGGGCCGCTACCGCAAGACGCACCCGTTTCCGCTGACCGAAACCGTGCCCGAATGGCTGGATTCACCGTGGCTGCGCGGGGCTCTACCCTGGACCGGCACATGGCGAGCCGGCGACGGCGCGCGCGTGCTGCCGCTGCGCAGTGCCGACGGTCGCGAGATCAACGTCGCCCCGCTCGTTTGCTTGGACGATGTGCGACCGCAGTTGGCCATCGATGCCGCGCGTCTCGGCGCGCAGGCCCTGATCGGCCTGTCAAACGACTCGTGGTTCACCGACTACCCCACCGGGGCGCGCCTGCATCTGGCCGTGGCCAGCTTTCGCAGCGTGGAAACCCGCCTGCCGCAACTGCGCGTGACCACCAATGGGCCCAGCGCCTTCATCGACGACACCGGCGAAGTGCTGGTGCAAACGGCCATGGGCCAGCAGGCCGCGCTGACCGGCGTGCTGGAAGCGCGCAACCCCGCACCCACCCTGATGGTTCGTTGGGGCGATTGGGTGGGCCGCAGCGCCCTCTTTCTTCTGCTGGCCTGGGCGGCCCTGTGGGCTTGGAGCGCATGGTCGTCGCGACGCAGCGAGCCCGGCCTGCCGTCGCAGTTTCGCGTGCTGCTGCTCACCCCGATATGGCGCTGGGTCTTGGCGGGCCTGCATGTTCTCGCGGGCGCCGGCATCGTCGCGCTGGCGGTCGACATGGCGCTGATCACCGGCTGGCAAGTGCAGTCGCTCTCGCAGATCAGCGGCTTTGGCGGGCTCGTCGTCGCACCGCTGATTCTGGCTTTTGCGTTGCGCCGACTTTTCGAAGGCGACGCACACATCGAAGCCCACGCCGACGGCCCGATTCTGGCCATCGAACAACGCCGTCAGCGCATTGAAATTCCACTCGCGTCGCTGCGCGCCCTGACGCCTTGGCGCCTGCCGCTGCCCTCGCCGGGCGTCCGCCTTGTGCTGTCGAACGGCAGGCCGTGGGGTTCCGCACTCGGCCTGTGGCGACCACGCGCCCTGCAGGCCGCACTGGCGAATGCCGGGGCGTCGGTGCCCATCGACGGCCACCTGCTGACGCGCTGCGCCGATCACGCCGAGTGCCGCGGCCGCGCACGTCATCGCTGGCTGGACCACGGCGCCATCAAGTTCGGCCTATTCCCGCTCTTGCCGGCGCTGGTCGCCTTCCATCTGCATCAGCAGATCGCCTTTGGCGGCGCTTTCGGCGAGTGGCTCACCTACGGCGCAACGGCATGGCTCCTAGGTCTTGGCCTCTGGTGGGCCTCGTGGTCACTGGGCCTGATGCTGTTTGCCGGCGTGCTGCGCATCGGCAATGAAGCCATCAACCTTGCGGCCATCGCCGCCCTGCCCGAGCGTGCCGCAGTGATTCGCCAAGCCTGCGAAACGCTGGCGCGGCTGATTTACTTCGGCGGAGTGCCGGCGTGGCTGCTGTATCGGGTGCTCTTTGCCTAAGCGGCGCTCGCTGGACCGGGCCTAGCGCTATTGCAGCGCCGCCAAAAACCGCCGCGGCGCATCTTCAAACCCACCATTCGACATAAACACCACGTGGTCGCCCTCGCGGGCCTCGCTGACCAGCAACGCAATCATCGGGTCCACGTCGGGCGCGGTGTGCGCTGCGCCGCGCACGGCCGCCACCACTTTTGCGGCGTCCCAAGGCAGGTTCGGACGATGCAAGAACACCGTGATGTCGGCGGCGTCGAGCGAGGGCGCCAGCGCGTCGGCATGGGCGCCCAAGCGCATTGAATTACTGCGCGGCTCCAGCGCCGCAATGACGCGCGCGTGGCCCACCTTGGCGCGCAGGCCATCGAGCGTCGTGCGAATGGCGGTGGGGTGATGCGCGAAGTCGTCGTACACCGTGATGCCCTTCGCCACGCCCACCACTTCCATCCGGCGCTTGGCGCTGGCGAAGCGCGAAAACGCCGGCAGCAAACTCGCGGCGTCCACGTCGCAGGCTGCCGCAGCGGCCAAGGCCGCCAGCGCATTCATCACGTTGTGCCGGCCCAGCAAGTTCCACTCAACCGTGCCCAGCGCCTGCCCGCCATGCGCCACCGCAAAGCGCGAGCCGTCGGCGCTCAACATCTGTGCGGTCCAGTCGAGCGCCGCGTCGGTGGGCAGCGTGCGCTCGGCCTCGCCGTCTGCGCCGACGATTCCAAAGCGCTCAACAGGCGTCCAGCAGCCCATCGCCAGCACTTCGGCGAGTGCGGCGTCTTCGCCATTGACGATCAAGCGCCCGCGCCCGGGAACGATGCGTACCAGATGGTGGAACTGCCGCTGGATGGCGGCCAAGTCGGGAAAAATATCGGCGTGGTCAAACTCGAGGTTGTTCAGCACGGCCACCGTCGGGCGGTAGTGCACAAACTTGCTGCGCTTATCGAAGAACGCCGTGTCGTACTCGTCGGCCTCAACCACGAATTCCAAGCCCGAACCAAGGCGCGCCGACACGCCGAAGTTTTCCGGCACACCGCCCACCAAAAAGCCGGGGTCGCGACCCGCAACGTCCAACAAAAATGCCAGCAATGAGGTAGTCGTGGTCTTGCCGTGCGTGCCGGCCACGGCCAGCGTCTCGCGGCTGCGCAGCACATGCTCAGACAGCCATTGCGCGCCCGAGGTGTAGCGCAGGCCCGCGTCTAAAACGTGCTCGACGGCGGCATTGCCGCGCGACAGGGCGTTGCCCACCAC
>JBBQIA010000117.1:0-5922 GCA_038324485.1 Lysobacterales bacterium | reverse complement strand
CGCTGCGTTCCACGGATTCGCCTTTCTCGATCACCATCTCCGAGAACGGCTTCCAAAATTTCTCCAGCAGGGGCACCCACTCGGCTTCGCCGCGGGCCACTTCGTCGAGCTCGTCTTCGAGCTTCGCGGTGAAGTCGTAATCGACGTAGCGCGCGAAGTGCGCCGAGAGGAATTTACCCACTGCACGACCGACGTCGCTGGGACGGAAGCGCTTCGCGTCGAGGAAGACGTATTCGCGATTGAGCAGGGTCTGGATGATGCTGGCGTAGGTCGAGGGACGGCCGATGCCGTGCTCTTCCAGCGTCTTCACCAGCGAGGCTTCCGAGAAGCGCGGCGGCGGCTCGGTGAAGTGCTGGGTGGTGGTGACTTGCGAGAGCGGCAGGCGGTCGCCGGGCTTCATCTCCGGCAGCTTGCGGCCCTCTTCATCGTCATCGGCGCCCTTGGCGTCTTTGCCTTCTTCGTAAACCGCAAGAAAGCCGGGATCGATGACCGTGGTGCCGCTCACGCGGAAGGTGTGCTTACTGCCCGCGGCCAAATCGATCGAGACCGTGTTCAGCGTGGCCGGCACCATTTGCGAGGCCACGGTGCGCTTCCATACCAGTTCGTACAGACGGCGCTCGTCGTCACCCAAATACTTTGCAACCGAAGCCGGCGTGCGCAGCGCCGAAGTGGGGCGGATGGCTTCATGGGCCTCCTGCGCGTTCTTCGACTTACTCTGGTAAACGTTGGCCTTGTCGGGCAGGGCCTGAGTGCCGAAGTCACGCGCGATCACGTCGCGAATTTCGGCCAGCGCGTCGGCCGACAAGGTGACGGAGTCGGTACGCATGTAGCTGATGAGGCCGACGGTGCCTTCCTCGCCGATCGCGAAGCCCTCGTAGAGCTTCTGCGCGACGCGCATGGTGCGACTGGTCGAAAAGCCGAGCTTGCGCGCGGCTTCCTGCTGCAGCGTCGAGGTGATGAAGGGCGGCGCCGGGCGGCGCTTGCGCTGCTTGCTCTCAACGTCCGTCACCACCAACTCGCCCTGCGCATCGCGATGAATACGCGAGCGAGCGCCTTCGGCGGTCTCGCCGTCGGTGATGGTGAACTGCTCGAACTTCTCGCCATCAAGGCGGGTTAGCTTTGCAGTGAAGGCTTGTTTGGGATGCTGCGCTTCGGCAGCAATCGACCAGTACTCGCGGGCGATGAAGGCTTCGATCTCTTCCTCGCGCTCCACGATCATGCGCAGCGCCGGCGACTGCACGCGGCCGGCCGACAGCCCGCGCTGCACCTTGCGCCACAGCAGCGGCGAGAGGTTGAAGCCCACCAGATAGTCCAGCGCGCGTCGCGCTTGCTGGGCATTCACCATGTTGTCGCTGACTTTGCGCGGCTTGTCGACGGCCTCGCGAATGGCGCGCGGCGTGATCTCCGTAAAGACGACCCGATGCACGGTCTTGTCCTTCAGCAGCTTGCGCTCTTTCAGAATCTCGGCGATGTGCCAGCTGATGGCCTCACCCTCGCGGTCCGGATCGGTCGCGAGATAGATGGTGCTGGCGTCCTTGGCGGCCTTGGTGATCGCATCGACGTGCTTCTGGTTTTTCTCGATCAACTCGTAGCGCATGGCAAAGCCGCGCTCGGGATCGACGGCGCCTTCTTTCGGCACCAGATCGCGGACGTGGCCATACGAGGCCAGCACCTGGAAGTCTTTGCCCAGATACTTATTGATGGTCTTCGCCTTAGCCGGCGATTCAACGATGAGCAGATTCTTGGCCATGTCCCGTTTTTTCCAAGAGGGCCACACGCGGTGATCCGCGCGAAGAGGCGAAAGCCCGCCATTCGGCGGGCCTTCCTTATTTATTAGGTGCACCGCCGTGGTGGCGGTGTCAAGTTCAGCCCCGGCAGGGGATGGGCAAATGCGAGTCGTCCATGCTGCCGCCGCAGGTCCAATTGCCGGCGTCTTCACGGATAAACCAGAGGTATTCGCCGTTGAAGATGCCCGCGCTGGCGCCGCCGAGGGTGATCTGAAGCGTGCATCGGCCATCGTCTTGCTCGCCCACACTTGCCGACTCAATCATCGCGCTGTTGGGCGTGAACACACCGGCTTCTTCCAGCGAGGTCGCGCAGCGGTCGGTGTTTTGTCGGAACTCCTCCAGACCCACGGTCATGCTTCGGGCTTCGGTGACCACCTGCGTCAGCTGCGCGCGCTGGGTGTAGCCCTGATACGCGGGCAGCGAAATGGCCGCGATGATGCCGACCGTGAACAGTCCGAAGAACAGGATGCCGGCCACCAAGATCGCGATGGCGCAGCCACCGACTCCGCGCTGCTGGCGCTCAGGATTTGCCGTGTAGGCCCATTGGTCGACCACGCGGGTGCTGGCCACCATGTCGTGCAGGGCCATCTTGCGGTCGGTAAACGCCGCCATTAAAAAGCCGATGTAAAAGGTGAGGTAGGACAGCGCTGCGGCAAACCAACGGCCGACGGAGCGTCCCGTGCTGATGCGCTGGCCGTCGAAGTCGACCACCTTAATGCCGAGCACGCGTTTGCCCGGCGTGGCCTGCCACGCGGAGCCGGTAAAAATGATGTGGTAGGCGCCCTGCATCAGGAAAGGCAGCACGTAGAAGCCAATGATGAAGATGGCCAGTAGCCCGCCGCTGGGCGCGCCGCCGGTGGCGCTGGCTTCGAAGATCGTCGCAATGCCGGCCACGCCGAAGCCGAAGACGATCAGCATCAGGAAGATCAGCGAATACATCGCGATGGCGATCAAAATGGCATCAACCATATAGGCCGCGAAGCGCCGCACGAAACCGGCGTCCACGACGTCGTCGTTCGTGCCACGGCTGATCGCCTCGGCATCGTGGATGGAAGCCGCATAAGCGGCTTGTAGGCCGTCGCTCGGTGCCGAACGTGGAGCGGGTGGTGCGGGCTGGACGGGCTCTTCGGCCGCTGCGCTGAGTTGCGGAGCATCTGGCTGCGGCGGTGTCAGCGTCGCTGGGGGTGCGTCCATCGACAGGCCCAGCGCGTCGGCGGCCTCATTAAGCGGCTGCCATTGCGGCATGCCTTGGCACCACACGAGGGTCCGCGGCCCAATGTCACCGGCGGCATACAGCTCACGGAGGCGCTCCGCAGGCAGGGGGCCGTGACGTTCACGGTCGGCGTTCGCATAGAACCAAGCGTCGTTGCTCAAGGGGGGCTGCTCTCAGTGAAGACGCGAGAAGCATGCCCGTGAATGGCGCATCAAGGAAGCCGCCAAGCCCGGCGTGGCGGGCTCTTTAGTGGCTTGGCACCGGCTCGTCGCCAAACATCAGGTTCTCCATCCAGGCATAGGCGGCTTCGGCGCCCGGCTGGTTGAAAAGCACCATCAGGACCACCCACTTGAGGTCGTCTAAATCGACTTCGTCTTGGTCCAGCGCCATCGCGCGGTCGATGACCAATTCGCGCTGTTCGGCATTCAGCACGGCGCTGTGCTCGAGGAACATCAAAAAGCCGACGCCTTCGGCGTCGAGTTTCGTGTACTCGGGCAGGGTGTATAGCCGTGTCGGCCCATCGACTCGCGGGCTGGCGACGGCCGGGCGCTTTTCGGCCAGTTCATCCAGCCACTCAAACGCCTTATGGATCTCGGCTGGACTAAACCCGGCCTCAAGCAGGCTGTTTTGCAGAGAGTCGCGGTCGCGAACAAGGTCAGCGTCGTCGCTGAAATAGTGTTCGAACAGGAAGAGCAGTACGTCGAGGATCGATTCTTTCATCACCCTAGCGCCTGCGCTGAAGTCCAGCGCGTGTGTGAGGGGCGGAGCCGCAGGGCAGATAAACCCCGTGCTGCTGCTTAAGACGACCATCTAACTCCATGCCGAGAAGGATGGGGGCGAGGGTCGCCGACGTCAATCCCGTGCGCGTGAGCAGTTCATCAAAGCCGCTGCTGGCTTCATGGAGCGCCTTGGCGACCAGCGCTTCGGGACCCTGATCAGGTCGCGGCAGGGCCGTGACGGCGTGGCTAAAAAGATCGCCGTGATCGAGCGCTTTGGGCTGAACCGCACGCCGCAGTCGGGAACTCACCTGCGCCACGCTGGCACCGAGCGCTTCCAGCACCTGTTCGGGCTCATCCACCAGCACGGCGCCGTCGCGGATGAGTCGATGGCAGCCCCGCGCTTTGAGGTTTTCCGGGGCGCCCGGAATGGCGAAGACCTCACGGCCGGCCTCGGCGGCGAGGCGTGCGGTGATCAGTGAGCCCGACCGATGCGCGGCTTCGATCACGACCGTGGCAATGGCAAGCCCAGCGATGATTCGATTGCGGCTGGGAAAATGCTCGGGCCGCGCCGACGTGCCCGGGGGGTGTTCCGTCACCACGGCCGCACTGCGCGCGATGTCCGTCTGCAGCCCACGATGCGCTGCCGGAAAGCACTGATCTGGGCCGGTGCCGGTAACGGCGATGGTGCCGGGTGCCTCAAGGCAGGCCTGATGCGCTGCGGCGTCGATGCCGGCGGCCAGCCCGCTGGTGACCACGAAGCCGGCATCGGCGAAGGCTCGCGCCCAGCGCCCGGCCCGCTCGCGCCCGGCCGGTGTCGGCGCCCGACTGCCCACGATGGCGATCTGCGGCCACCAGAGGCGTTCGACATGGCCTTCGACGAATAGGGCGGTGGGTGGATTAGGCGCGTCGCGCAGCAGGCTGGGGTAATCGAGGTCGGCCCAGCCCAGCAGGCGGCGATGGCTGCCGCCGCCCAGCCAAGCGCGAACGCGGTAAACGTAGTCGCGGGCGAATTCGCTGTGGGCGAGGTCGCGCGCATCGGCGGGAGCCCCTCGGCGACGCCATTCCAAGGTGTCTGCGGCGAGGAAGTCGACGGCGTTCGGTGCATCGGGCGCTGGAGGATCGGCCGCGTCTGAGGCTGGATGAAGGGCATCGCGCAGCCATCGGGCTTGGCCGGCGGCGAAACGAAGTCGGAGGAAGGCGTCGATGGAATTCATAGACGCAAACGATGAAGGCGCCCTAGGGCGCCTTCATGTCGGGAAATCCCGCGTTGTGGGGTCTTACTGCATCGCGTCCGGCGACTTGAGCTTGTCGCCCACCATCACCGGGCGAATGCCCTCCATCACCAGCGCGTAGCTCACGCGGTCAAAGGTGCGGAACACCATGACGCGGCCGGTGAACTCGTCGGGCAACTGCACCGAGTCGGCGTCGGCGCGGAAGCGATTCGAGTGCTTGACGTCGTCCGGCACGTCTTTCCCCGCGCGCCAGGTCGAAAACACCGTGCCGTTCTGAACGCCATCGGCGCTGCCTACGGCCAGTGCGACGACGCTGTTAGGGCCGCCAGCGAGGCTGGCATCAGCGATGCCGAGCACGGCGGCGTGGTCCGGGATCGAGGTCGGCGCCTGCGGCAGGAAGCTGTCGTCGTAGGGCTTGGCCTCGGCCGGCATCACGCGGTCGCCGGGGCGAACCTCGGCGGGACCACCAACCAGAAGCGCCAGCGCCACTTCACCCTGAACTTGGGTGATGCGCGCCAAACTCTGACGGGTCAATTCGTAGCCCACGCTCTCGCCACGGGCGAAATCGCGGCCCCAAGCGCTGCGAACGCTGCGATAGGTCTCGTCACCGCGGTGGTCGAGTTCGCCTGGGATCAGGTTAGTGATCCGCGAGGCCGCCGGCAGTCGGAAGTGGTAGGTCGGCCGCACCAAAGTAATGGTGTCGCCCACCGAAGCCCCTTGCAGGCCGCGAATGTAGGCAATTTGGCCCTCGACGCCGCGCAGGTGATCTTCTTCAACGCTGACGACATAAGGCATGTCTTCGAACGAAGAGACCACCGAGCTCTGTCGCAGGAAGGGTTCGATGTCCGAAAGAGGAATCGTGGTGATCGCTGCCTCGCTGCGCGGTCCCGCCTGCGTGGTCTGGATCACTGCTCGACCATCCAAGTACGCCAAGCTGATGACGTCCCCGGGATAGATGCGATGCGGATTCT
>JBBQIA010000116.1:0-5941 GCA_038324485.1 Lysobacterales bacterium | reverse complement strand
TCGGCCTTCACTCGGCAGCAGCAGGCCGCCGGAGCCTCGGTGGTGATTGGCTTGCTGCCGGGTCGATTCCTCAAGCCTGACGAAGTGCAGGCCATCCAGCATCTCGTCGCGAACGGCATTCCTAATTTGACGCCCGAGCGCGTGAGCGTGGTGGACGAGTCAGGCCGCTTGCTGACCCGCGACGCCGCCGATTCGCCGAACGCCATCAGCGCCGAGCAGTTCGCGCTGACGCGGGAAAAAGAAGCGTCCTTGTCGGCGCGTGTCGCCAGCTTGATCGAAGCTTTGGTGGGCGTGGGTCGCGTGCGCAGCGAAGTGGCCATCGACATGGACTTCTCGACCGTCGAAGAGGCGCGCGAAGTGTATTCGCCCGAGTCGGGGCAGCTGCGCAGCGAACAGGTGAGCGAAGAGCGCCGCAAAGAAGCCGCCGATCGCGGCGTGCCGGGTGCGGCCAGCAATACGCCGCCCGGGCCCGATGCGCCGGCCGCTGATGCGAACGCAGACCCGGCTGCCGCGCCCGGTGCGGGCGCAGGAACGGGTCCGACCGTGGACGGGGCCGCGGGCGATTCCGCCAGCAGCCGCACGCGCAATTTTGAACTCGACCGCACGCTGACGCACACCCGCCAGCCAGTGGGCCGAATCAATCGCCTGACGGTGGCTGTCGTGGTCGACAACATCCCGAACATTCCCGGTCCCTTGGCGGAAGGCGAGACCGCGCCAGAAGGCACGCCGCCGGCCTTCCGTCCGCTCAATGCGGAGGAGCTGGCGCGCATCGAGTCGCTGGTGCGCCAAGCGGTGGGCTTTAGCGAGCCGCGCGGTGACGTGGTGACCGTCGTCAACGCGCCGTTTGTGGTGCCCGAGCCGCTGGAGGAGACGAGCACGCCCATTTGGGAAAACCCGCTGGTCTGGCAGGTTGGCCGTATTGCCGTCGGTGCCCTGCTGGTGCTGCTGGTGCTGTTCTTGGTGGTTCGCCCCACTCTGAAGCAGCTGCTGGCGCCGCCCGCGCGCCTTACTGATGCCGATGAAGACGGGGCGTATGCTCGTCGAGGCGGCGGTGAAGACGGTCAGGCCGCACTGCCGCCGGGTTCGGGCGGCACTGGACTGGCGCTGCCCGGCCAAGCCGGCGCGCTGGCGGCACCGACCAGCATTGAAGGCCGGATCGAATACGCGCGAAACGCCGTCAAAGAAGACCCGCGTCGCGTGGCCCAAGTTGTAAAGGAATGGATCGGTACCGATGCCTGACAAGAAAGCCGAATTCAGCGGCGTTGAGAAAGCCGCGATCCTGATGCTGTCGCTCGGCGAAGTGGAAGCCGCCGAGGTGCTGAAGCACATGTCAGCGAAGGAAGTGCAGAAGGTCGGCCAGGCCATGGCGGCCGTCGGCGGTGTCTCGCGCGAGCACATCGAAGGCGTGATGGGCGATTTCGCCGGCGCGCTCGATCGCCAGACCTCGGTGGGCGTCGGCGCAGACGACTACGTACGCAAGGTGCTGGTGCAGGCCTTGGGCGAAGACAAGGCTGGCAGCGTCATCGACCGCATCCTGCTGGGCCGTAATAGCTCGGGCATGGAAATGCTGAAGTGGATGGACCCGCGCGCCATTGCGGACCTGATTCGCAAC
Organism: Lysobacterales bacterium; assembly: GCA_038324485.1. Lineage (GTDB taxonomy): Bacteria > Pseudomonadota > Gammaproteobacteria > Xanthomonadales > Xanthomonadaceae > Silanimonas. The sequence goes on along the minus strand of JBBQIA010000116.1, from coordinate 4,329 downwards.
GAGCACCCGCAGATCATGGCCATCGTCATGTCGCACCTCGAGCCCGATCAAGCGGCGGAAACGCTGAAGAGCTTCCCCGAGCGCGTGCGCTCCGACGTGCTGCTGCGCGTGGCGACGCTCGACAACGTGCCGCCAGTGGCGCTCAACGAACTCAACGAAGTGATGGAAAAGCAGTTCGCCGGTTCACAGACTGCGAAGGCCACCACCATCGGCGGCGTCAAAACCGCGGCCAACATCCTCAACTTTGTCGAAACCGGGCAAGACCAAATCATTCTTGGCGCCATCGGCAAGGTGGATCAAGCGCTGTCGGATCAGATTCAAGACTTGATGTTCGTGTTCGACGATTTGGCCGGCGTGGACGACAAGTCGATGCAGGCCATCCTGCGCGAAGTGCCGGGCGACAAGCTGCCTTTGGCCTTGCGTGGCGGTTCGCCCGAGGTCAAGGAAAAAGTGCTCAAGAACATGTCTCAGCGTGCGGCGGCGATCCTCAAAGAAGACATGGACGACCGCGGCCCGGTGAAGCTGTCGGAAGTGGAAGGCGCGCAGAAAGAAATCCTCTCCATCGTTCGCCGCTTGGCCGACGACGGCACGATCAGCCTCGGCGGCAGCAAGGATGAGCTGGTATGAGCGCTGAAGCCGCCCTGTGGCAGGTTCCGGCCTTCGATGCGCCACCGCCGCCGAAGCCGCCGTCGATCGAAGAGCTGCAGCGCGTCGAAGAATCGGCGCGTCGCGAAGGCTTCGAGGCCGGCAAGCGCGAAGGCTTGAAAGCCGGCGAGGCCGAAGTGCGCAAGTTGATCGCACAAATTGAAGGCGTGGTGGAAGCCATGGCGCGCCCGCTGGGTCGCTTGGACGATGACGTGCACGGCGCGCTTGGCCACTTGGCCGTCCGCATTGCTGGCGCGCTGCTGGGTCGCGCCTACGAGGCCGAACCGGAGCTGCTGGCGCAACTGGTGCGCACCGCGCTTCAGGCCGCTGGCCCCGGTCAGCGCAACATCGAACTGCGCCTGCATCCTGACGACATCACCGTGCTGAAGCCTTGGCTGCCGGACTGGCCCGACGCCCTCGTGGTGGCCGACCCCCAGCTTGCGCGTGGCGACGTGCGCATTCATGGCGACGGCGTGCGCATCGATGCGCGCACCGACGCGCGCTTGATGAATGCTCTGGCGGCGGTTGTGCATCCGGTGGAGGGCAGCGCATGAGCACCGCTACCGAATCCCTGCTGGCCCATCGCAACCTGCGCCTTGGTGCGCGGCTGTCGGCCATCGACCCGCAACTCGACCGTTTAGGCACCGTGCGCGAAGGCGTGCTGCGTCGCGCCGTCGGTCTAACGCTGGAAGCCGAAGGCTGCGAGGTGCCGATGGGCTCGGCCGTGCGCGTTGAAACGCAGGGCGGCAAATTTGTTGAAGCCGAAGTCGTTGGATTTTCTGGCGATAAAACCTTTTTGATGCCGACCACCGAACTGCACGGCCTACTGCCGCGCGCGCGCGTGGTGCCGGGCTGGGCTCGCGGTCGCGTGGGCGTGGGCGAGAGCCTTCTGGGACGCGTGATCGACAGCGACGGACACGCCTTAGACGGCCGTCCGACGCCGCGTCCCGATGCTTATCTCAGCCTGACCGGCGTGCCGCTGAATCCACTGCAGCGCGAACCGATTACGCAGGGTTTGGACGTGGGCGTGCGCGCCATCAACGCCATGCTGCCGATTGGTCGCGGGCAGCGCGTGGGCCTGTTCGCCGGCTCCGGCGTGGGCAAATCGACCTTGCTCGGCATGATGACGCGCTACACGCAGGCCGACGTGGTGGTGGTGGGGCTGATCGGTGAACGCGGTCGCGAAGTGCGCGATTTCGTTGAAAGCACGCTCGGCCCAGAGGGACTGAAGCGCGCGGTGGTGGTGGCCTCGCCGGCCGACCGTCCGCCGCTGGCGCGCATCCACGGCGCCCTGCGCGCCACCTCAATTGCCGAGTACTTCCGCGACCAAGGCTTGAACGTGCTGCTGCTGATGGATTCGCTGACGCGCTTTGCGCAAGCCCAGCGCGAAATCGGCTTGTCCATCGGCGAACCACCGACCACGCGCGGCTATCCGCCTTCCGTGTTTGCCAAGATGCCGGGTCTCGTGGAGCGCGCTGGCATGGGCCCGGAGGGGCGGGGTTCGATCACCGCGTTCTACACGGTGCTGACCGAAGGCGACGACCAGCAAGAACCCATCGCCGATGCGGCCCGCGCCATCCTCGACGGCCACATCGTGCTCGACCGCCGCATCGCCGATTCCGGCCTGTATCCCGCCATCGACGTTGAGCGCTCCGTGTCGCGCGTGGTCACTGAAATTGCCGATCTGCCGTGGCGCGAGCGCATCCGTAAATTGAAGCGCCTGCTTGCTGCGTATTCGGCGCAGCGCGACCTGATTGCCATTGGCGCGTATCAGCGCGGCGCCGACCCGCTGGTAGACGAAGCCATGGCGCGCTGGCCGGCCATTCAAGCTTTCTTGGGGCAAGACGTGCATGAATCGGCCAGCTTGGAAGACAGCAAAGCGGCGCTCGCCGCCTTGCTCGAGCCGATGCCGTGAATTCAAAGCGACTCGACCCGCTGATTCGTCGCGCCAGCTCGCGCGAAGACAGCTTGGCCAAAGAATTGGCGGTGAAAGTGCAGGCGCATAACCAACACGAGCAGCGGCTGGGCGACCTGGAGCGTTTTCGCGGCGAGTACGAAGCGCCGCCGGTTCCGGGTTCGGCGGTGTCGCCCTCGCAGTTGCAAAACCGCGCGGCCTTCTTGGCCAAGATCGACGGCGCCGTGCAGACGCAGCAAAAACAAATCGCCACCAGCGAAGAAGCCTTAAGCATTGAGCGCACGCGCTTGCTGCTGGCCAGCCGCGACAAGCTGGTGTTGGAAAAATTGGCCGCCAGTTATCGGACGGTGGAAGCCAAGGCGCAGGAGCGCATCGACCAAAGCGTGCTGGATGACCTCGGCGCGCGCGGCCATCGTCAGCGACAGCAAGAGGACCCCTCATGAGTGCGCCCATCAGCCAAGCCCTGTTTGTGGCCCCGGCCCCGGCATCGAAGTCGGCCTCTGCCGATCGCAGTACTGAGCCTAATTCCGAAGGCAGCGGCTTCGCCGGCGCCTTGGACGACGCCGTGGCAGCCGATGCGGCGTCGACGCCTGAAAACAGCGACGGCAGCGGTTCGGGCGCAGCGAACAGCGAGGCCGCGCGACGCGAGCCCGCCAGCGCTAGCTCGAACTCGAGCCAGAACCCGAGCTCGGAGGCTGCGACCGCGATAATTGCGGACCCCGCAACGCTTCCCACTGAGGCCGCGACCGCGCTACTCGCGACGCCGCCCGCGGCGCTCGTCGATGCCGACATCGCCGCGACGAACGAGGCCGACGGCTGGCCGCCGCCGGGGCTGTCGTCGCTGTTTCCCGATGGCCCACTGTTTGCTAATCCGCCTGCGGCCACCGTCACCGTGACCGGCATCGCCGCGGGCCGTCTGGCCTCGCAAGGCGGCAGCGCGACCGGCACCGGCCCGCTCTTGTCGACGACCGCCGAGACCCTGCCGCTCGCGCCCCTGCCCGCCGAACCTTTGGGGCCGGGCCGCACTCCGGGGCTTGCACCGCTGGCTCAGGGCATGGCCGCACCGACCCTGGCCACCCCGCCCGATGCCGCGATGGCCGCGGCGCTGGCGCGCCAGCCGGCCGCCTTGCTGATTCCCAATCTGGACGAAGACACCCGCGGCCTGATGGCCGTCGGCGAGACCGCGTCGCCCGACCGCAGCGACAGCCTGACGACGCTTGGCCTCGGGTCGCTTTCGACATCCAGCGCCAGCGCGTCGCGACTGGATTTGTCGCAAGCCTTCCCGGCCCCGGTGCCGATGCCCTCGCCGAAGTTCGCCGAAGACCTCGGCGCTCGCCTGCAGTGGATGGCCGGCCAGCAGGGCGGCGACGCCACCTTGCGCATCGCGCCGGACGGTTTAGGCCCGGTCGAAATTCGCCTGCGTCTCGACGGCGACCGCGTCGAACTGGGCTTCTTGGCCGCCCAGCAAGACACCCGACAAGCCCTGCAAGACGCCCTGCCAAAACTGCGCGAGATGTTGGCCCAGCAGGGCCTGCAGCTGGGCCATGCGGATGTGGGCCAGCGGCAGTCCGGCGCCTCGGGTGGCTCGGACGGCGAGCGACGCCAGGCCTCCGAAGACGAGGGCGATGGCGGCACTCGCGGCGTGGCGTCGGCAACGCTGCCGGCACCTCGCGTGGTGATCGGTTCCGGGCGGGGGATGTTGGATCTTTACGCTTAAGGGCGTGACGTCGGCTTTGAGTCACGGGATGGAGGGCTGCAGGCCGCGGAAC
>JBBQIA010000115.1:0-5994 GCA_038324485.1 Lysobacterales bacterium | reverse complement strand
AGCATCTTTCCGAATGCCGCCAGCATGGACCTTTGGACCCTCTACGGTTTGGTGCTGCTGCACGCGGCCTTCGTGGTGGTCGAGACCGCTGTGCTGTGCATGCTCGCAATTCGATTGCGCCGCGAAGCGAATCACGTGGGTTTGGGTGCAGAAGCCATGGCGACCATTGCGGAGCGCATGGGTCGCGGCGACTTTAGTGCAGATGCCCATTTGGCTGCGGCGCCGAAACTCTCGATGGCGGGCAGCATGGAAACCATGCGCCAACGCCTCGAGGCGCAATTTGCTGAAGTGGCCGGCGTCACCGAGGCGCTTGCGCGGGGCAATTTCGACCGCCGCGTTCCGACCGAGGGTCTGGACGGATCGATGCTGCGTCTGGCCGAAGACATGAACCGCAGCGTAGGCCAGTTGGCTACGACCCTGCACGCCGCCGTGCAGGCGCTCGATGCCCTGTCGTCGGGGCGCGAACTGGCGCGCGTCGATGTGGAAGCCGAGGGCGAGTTCGACCGCATGGTGCATTCGGTCAATGCAATGAGCGATTTCGTCCAGAACCTCACTCGCACTCAGGGCGAGTTGGTGGCCGGCGTGCGCGAGGGGCGCTTTGACCTCCTCAATGGGGTGGAGCAATTCCAAGGCTTCCAGCGCGAACTGTATGAGGGTTTGAACGGGCTGGTGTCCGAAGTCGGCAGCGCGATGGTGGCCGTTCGCCAATCGATGGATCGCTTGGCCGATGGCGATGTGAGCATGGACATGACGGGCGTCTACCACGGCGAGTTCGGCCGTTTGCAGTCGCAGGTCAACATCACCATGGGCCAACTGCGCGAAATGATCGGCGGTATTCAGTCCGCCGCGGAGCACATCTACACCGCTTCGGGCGAAATTGCAGGCGGCAATGCTGATTTGGCCGGGCGCACTGAGCAGCAAGCGGCCAGCCTTGAAGAGACCGCAGCGTCGATGGAAGAACTGACGGCGACGGTGAAGCAAAACGCCGATAACGCGCGCCAGGCCAACCAGCTCTCGATTCAAGCTGCGGAAATGGCCTCGCGCGGTGGCGCCATGGTGCAGGACGTGGTGCGCACCATGTCTGGCATTGAGGACAGCTCGCGGCGCATGGCCGACATCATTGCCACCATCGACGGCATCGCCTTCCAAACCAACATCCTTGCGCTGAACGCCGCGGTGGAAGCCGCGCGCGCCGGCGAGCAGGGTCGCGGTTTTGCAGTCGTTGCATCGGAAGTGCGGGCCTTGGCACAGCGCTCGGCCGGCGCAGCGAAGGAGATCAAGGGCTTGATCGATGAATCGGTTACCCGCGTGGGCGAAGGCTCGGTGCTGGTGCAGGACGCCGGAAACACCATCGGCGATCTGGTGGGCGCCGTGCAGCGGGTGAGCGCCCTGATGGCCGAGATCTCGGCAGCCTCGGTCGAGCAAACGGCGGGCATCGAGCAGGTGAATCGCACGGTGACCCAGATGGACGAGAGCACGCAGCAGAATGCGGCCTTGGTGGAGGAAGCCAGCGCGGCGGCGAAGTCGATGGAAGAGCAGGCGGGCTCGCTGAGCGAGTTGGTGGGGCGATTCCGGGTCGCTTAGCTTCCGCGCCAGCCCGGTGATGTGTGACTCACCCGAGACTTTCTAGCGTATTGCCATGGTTTTACGGTGCGGGCATTGCGGTTGCTGGGGCGAGCGCGCACATTGCACGAAACCACGGCGCCGCGTCGTGCAAATGTCCTATTGCAGGAATCGGAAGCTATGCGTGCTCTTCAGTCGTTTCTCGGCAAGCTTTCGGTCAGCCAAAAATTCGTTTTGATCTCTCTCGTTGGATTGGTGGGCATCGCCATTCCGTCTTGGCAGGCGCTATCGCAGCTGAGTGCCAACCTGACCACCGCCGAGGTCGAGATCAGCGGCAAGGCGCCCGCTCGCGCGATCTTGGATGTGCTGATCGAAATCCGCGAGGTTCGCGGCTTGAATGCGCTGGCGACCGGCGCTGATCCGAGCGCAGCCGAACGCCGCAATGAGGCCGTCGATCGCACCGATCAAGCGATTGCCGTGCTCGAAGCCGCCATGCAAGGCCAGGATCAATTTGCCGAGTCCGCCGCTGCGTTGTCGGCGGCCAAAGTCCAATGGGCGTCTGTTGCCGCCGATGCGCGCGTTGGCGCCATTGATGCGGGGTCAAATGCCGCGCGACTGGCCATTCCTAGTGCGGCGATGGACGAGGTCCTCGACCGTATTCGGGATGAATCGGCTTACTCCTACACGTCGTTTGTCGACAGCTACCACCTGATGTTTGCCTCGCTGACGGCAGGGCCGAAATTGGAGGACCTTCTGGCCAGTGCGCGCGGCCGCGGCTTGGCCTACCTCAGCCCCGAGCTCAGCAGCGACAGTATTCGCGGCCAGTTGGTCACGCTGCGCAATGAAATTCAAATGGCCAATGCGCTTTTCGAGCGCGAGCTCGACAAAGCCATCGCCGTTAATCCCGAAATTGGCGAAGCGGTTGCCGCAACGCGCCCGGTGTCGACGGAGGCCCTCGCAGCCGCGTTCGCGCAGATCGACGTGTTGGTGGCGGGCGCACCCGATGCCGTCCCCGACGTGGCGGGCGGTGACTATTACGCGAAGGTGACCGAAGGCATTCGTGCGCATCACTCCTTGGAAATTGCCATGCTCAACGAGCTGGTGCGACTGTCTGACGTGCATGGCGAAGCCGCACGCCGAGCGTTTTGGCTTGATGTTGCGCTGATTGCTTTCGTTGTTCTGGCCGTTGCTGTCGTGATGTTCGCCTTTGCGTCGCAGGTCATCACTGCAACGACACAGGCGGTTCGCGTGTCGAACAACATCGCTCGTCTGCAGCTCGACAATCGCATCGAGGTGCGCAGCGAGGATGAGTTTGGCGAGCTGATGCGCGCCCTCTCCAAGATGCAAGAAGAGTTGAAGACTCGGATCGAGCGCGAGCGCGCCATCGCCACTGAAAACGCTCGCGTGCGCAGCGCGTTGGACGTGGCCGACAGCGGCATGATGATTGCCGACAACGACGGCGTGATTGTCTACATGAATCCCGCCGTGAGGGAGGTGTTGAAGAGTGGTGAGACGGCGATACGCGAGCGCCTGCCCGACTTCCGCGCCGATACCGTGATGGGCGGCAACTTCGATAGCTTTCACCCCGATCCCGCGTATCGGCGTCAGCTGATTCCGTCGCTCATCGCCACGCACAAGGACCGCTTGGCGATCGGCCGCATGCACTTTGAACTGGCGGCCAGCCCGATGATCGACGCCAGCGGCGAGCGCATCGGCACCGCCTTGGAATGGCAGGACCGGACGGCCGATACGAATTTCCGCCACCAGTTGCGCAACGTGGCGCAAAAGGCGGCGGCCGGCATTCTCACGGCTCGCGTTCACATCGAAGACGGCGGCGAGCGCTACGAAGAGCTGGCACGCATCTTTAATTCGCTGATGGATTTGACCGCACAAGCCATCGACGAAGTGCAGACGACGATGGCGGCCTTGGCGGCCGGCGACCTGACCGTGCGCTCGAAGGCGCAGATGATGGGCAGCTTCGGCGAACTCAACGCCAATGCGAACGCGACGGCTGATGCGCTGGCGCAGGCGATTGGCGAGGTGCAGGAAGCGGTGAGCGCCATCAACGATGCGGCCACTGAGATTGCTTCGGGCAACATGGACCTTTCGCGTCGCACCGAGCAGGCCGCGGCCAGCATCGAAGAAACCGCAGCGGCGATGGAAGAAATGACCGCCACGGTCAAGCAAAGCGCCGAGCACGCCCAGCAGGCGAAGCAGATTGCGACGCGCGCAGCGGAAGTGGCGACGGAAGGCGGCAGCACCGTGGAAGCGGTGGTGCGCGTGATGCGCGACATTGAAGACAGCTCTCGGCGCATGGCGGACATCACCACGACGATCGACGGCATTGCCTTCCAGACCAACATCCTTGCGCTGAATGCCGCGGTGGAGGCGGCGCGCGCGGGAGAACAGGGTCGTGGCTTTGCGGTGGTGGCTTCGGAAGTGCGGGCCTTGGCGCAGCGTTCGGCGACGGCGGCGAAAGAGATTGCTCAGCTCATCAACGAATCGGTGGGCAAGATTTCGGAAGGCGCGAACGTGGCGCAGAAGGCCGGCCGCACGATGCAGGAGATCGTGGGCTCGTCACACAAGGTGGCCGACATCATCGGCGAGATCACGGCGGCGACGATCGAGCAGGCCAAGGGCCTGTCGGAAGTGAACAACGCCGTGACGCAGATGGACCAGTCGACGCAGGCGAACTCGGCCTTGGTCGAGGAGATGGCGGCCTCGGCGCAATCGATGAGCGATCAGGCCGGGCAGCTGGCGGAGATCTCGTCGCGGTTTGTGCTGGGTCATGATTCCGGTGGGCGGGCCAGCTAGACCGATTCCGACATCGAAGTGCCGATGTGAACTGCAATGGAGCGCACGGTTTAACCCGTTTTGACGATTCCGCTACACGTGCAGCCACGTTTTACGGCAGACTGCGCGTGTTCCCGCCATATTCCAGCGCCGGGGGGCGTGACAGCTGCGCGTGAGCGTCGCCGTCAGGAGGGCAGGGACGTAAAGCCAGGAGTTCCGGGGGGAGCTCCTGGCTTTTTTTGTTCGCGATTTGGGGTTTAGACGGGACGAGCGTCCCAGAGGGCGCGCAGGCGCGTCGCCAGACCCATCGGGTCGAAGGGCTTGGCAATCACCCCTAGTGCACCGTTGGCGACGAAATTCGCCACCTCATTGGGGGCGGCGTGGCCGGTGACAAAAATCACCGGAATCGAGGCCAGATTCGGATCGGCGCGCAGTGCTGAGAGCGTGCTGGGGCCATCGAGCCCGGCCATCGACGCGTCCAAGAGAATCAGGTCGGGGCGGTCTTCGCGGGCGGAGGCCAGCGTTTCTTCGCCATCGCCTGCCATCGTGACGCGCCAGCCGCCAATCGTGCCCAGCGCCACGTCGAGGATCATCCGCATATCGGCGTCGTCGTCGGCGCAAAGGATGTGCTGGAGCGGGGCGCGTTCGGTCACGGTGTGATCACTCCTGAAGGGCGGTCCGGTTAGGCGCTCAGCTTAAACCAGCCAGCAGGGCGTCGAGTTCGTCAAAGCGCTCGGGTGCCGCCTGTGGATCATCGCGTAAGGCGCGTTCGGCGGCCGCGGCGGCGGTGCTGACGTCCATGAAGCCGAAGGTGCCTGCGCTGCCTTTGAGGCGATGCATTTGCTGGCGCAGGGCCTCGTCGTCGGCGCGGGCCCGCGCGTTGCTCAGGGCGGCGCGTTCGTTCGCCACGCCGGCCAAGAAGCGCATGCGCACGGCGGCCATCGCGGCGGCCATGGGATCTGCAATGACGGGGGCCGATGCGCTCGTTTCGGGCTCGTTCGGCGCCGCAACCGGCGGCGAATCTGCGGCCGATGCGAGGTGGCGGGTAAGCACGGCGGCTAAGGCCGCTTCGTCTAGGGGTTTTCCGAGCGCACCGTCGCAGCCAAGCGCGATAAAGCGCGCCACGTCTTCGGGGAGCACATCGGCGCTGCAGGCGTAGATCGGCAGCGTGTAGCCCTCGGCGCGCAGTCGGGCGACGGCGGCGCGGCCGTCGAGCACCGGCATGTGCATGTCCATCAGCACTAGGTCGGGCAGGGACTGCGCGATGGCCTCGCAGGCTTCCAGCCCATTCGCGGCCTCGCGCACGGTGGCGCCAAAGGCAGCGACGCGTGATCCGAACAGCAAGCGGAGGTCTTCCACGTCGTCGACGACCAGCACCGTGCCGCTGAGACGGGTGATGATCGGCGCGGCGACCTCGGCCTCGCGAGGCAGGGCGTCGCCGTCTTCCACCCACTCGGCCTCAAGGCCGATGGGCAGATCGACAAGAAAGCGGCTGCCGGTGCCGGGAATGCTGCTGGCGGTGAGGTCGCCGTCCATTTGTCGCGCCAGCTGCCGCGAAATGTAGAGGCCAAGACCGGTGCCGCCGAAGCGCCGCGTGGTCGAGTCATCCGCTTGTGCGAAGCGCTGAAACACGCGCTC
>JBBQIA010000114.1:0-5997 GCA_038324485.1 Lysobacterales bacterium | reverse complement strand
CGTTCCCCCCGGAGCTTTCCCCATGCGCCCTTCTTACCTCTCTGTCGCCCTCGCGCTGTCCTGCGGGCTCGCCGTGTTGCCCTCTGAACTTGCCGCACAGGCCAACACCCAGACCGTCGGCAGCCAATTCGGCAACTTGCGCGTCACCACGATTGCCACCGGGCTGCAAAACCCTTGGGGCATGGCGTTCTTGCCGGGTGGCAACGTCCTCGTGACCGAGCGGCCCGGTCGCCTGCGCGTGGTGACGCCTCAAGGTGGTGTGTCCACGCCACTCACCGGCGTGCCTGCGGTCTTTGCGCAGGGGCAAGGAGGCCTGCTCGACGTCGCGCTCGATCCTGATTTCGCCAGCAATCGTCAGGTCTTCCTCAGCTTCGCCGAAGCGGGCCCGAACAACACGGCCGGCACCGCCGTGTATCGCGCTCGGCTCAATGCCAACAGCACCGGGCTGGAAAACGGCAGCGTGATCTTTCGCGTTACGCCCAAGGTCAACACGCAAGGGCACTTCGGGTCACGGCTGGCTTTCGGGCCCGACCGCCTGCTTTACATCACGTCCGGCGATAACTTCACCAGCGCCAGCGCACAGCGACAGGTTCAGCATCAGGGCAAGATCCTGCGCATCCGCGCCGATGGCAGCGTGCCCAGCGACAACCCCTTCGTGGGCAACAGCGCTTGGCTTCCGGAAATTTGGTCCACCGGCCATCGCAGCCCGCAGGGCCTCGCCTTCCACCCGGAAACCGGCCGCCTTTGGATGAACGAGCACGGCCCGAAGGGCGGTGACGAACTCAACCGCGTCGGTCGCGGGCTGAATTTCGGCTGGCCCACCATCACCTACGGCATCGGCTACGACAATCGCCCCGTCCCGGAAGCGATCGGCAGCAGCGCGCCCGGCCTGGAACAGCCGCAGCATCATTGGACGCCGTCGATCGGCACCAGCGGGCTCGCGTTTTACTCCCATGCGCGGGCGCCCGAGTGGATCGGCAGCGTCTTCGTAGGGGGCTTGGTGAGCCGCTCGCTGCATCGCCTGCGCTTGGACTCCAACGACCGCGTGGTGGTCGAGGAGCAGTTGCTCTCGAACCTGAATTGGCGCATCCGCGACGTGCGCGTCGGCAGCGACGGCGCCGTCTACCTGCTGACGGACGAGACCAACGGCCGCTTGCTGCGACTCGACCCGCCCACCGTCACGGCTCGCCGGAAAGGCCCAGTCAGTGGCGGCGTCCCGCAAGGCGTGGACACCGAACGCAGCGGCAGCAAAATCGTGCATAAACGCTAAATCAGCACGGCCGTAACGCCAAGTTGATGGGTGAAGCCCGACACTCACGTTTCCTTCAAGCCTGACGGTACCGCCCATGATGCTGCGCCGCATCCTTCCGCTCGCCCTTTCGGCCGCCCTTCTGCTCGCCGTCGGTACGGTTTCGGCCGAGAGCCGCGACTTCGACAGTGAACTCGGCACGGTCCGCGTCACCACCGTCGCCGAAGGCCTTGAGCACCCTTGGGGCATGACCTTCCTGCCCGACGGCCGCATGTTGGTTACCGAGCGCCCCGGGCGCCTTCGCATCGTTTCCGAGGACGGCACGATTTCAAAGCCGGTCACTGGCGTGCCGCGGGTTCAGGCGCGCGGTCAGGGCGGTCTGCTTGATGTGGTTCTGCACCCCGATTTCGCGAACAACGGCTTGGTCTACCTCAGCTTTTCCGAGGCGGGCAGCGGTGGCGCCGGCACCTCAGTAGCGCGCGGTCGCCTTGAGGGCGAGTCGCTCACGGACGTGAGCGTGATCTTCCAGCAGTCGCCGAAAGTCGATACCGGCTTCCATTACGGCTCGCGCCTGGTGTTCGACCGCGACGGCAAGCTGTTTGTCAGCAGCGGCGACCGCGGCATGCAAGACAATGCGCAGGACCTCAGCAAAGGCCAAGGCAAGCTTTTTCGTTTGAATGACGACGGCACGCCGGTCGCAGGCTTGCCGCTGGCGGCCACGGCGGGCTCGCATCCGGGCGTCTACAGCTACGGGCACCGCAACATTCAGGGTATGGCCCTGCATCCGTCGACCGGCCGCATTTGGGCGCACGAGCACGGTCCGCGCGGCGGCGACGAGATCAACGTGCCGCAGGCCGGGAAGAACTACGGCTGGCCAGTCATCACCTACGGCATCAACTACAACGGCACGACCATCGGCGAGGGTCTGAAAGAACAGGCCGGCATGGAGCAGCCGATTCACCAGTGGACGCCGTCCATCGGCGCCTCGGGCTTCGCCTTCTATACGAGTGAGCGGTTCAAGGCTTGGCAGGGCGATGCCTTTGTCGGCGCGCTGGCCCTGACGCATCTCGAGCGTTTGGAGTTGGATGGCGAAACCGTCACCCACCGTGAAGTGCTGCTCGACGAGTGGAATCAGCGCATTCGCGACGTGCGTCAGGGCCCCGATGGCGCGCTGTACGTGCTCACCGACGCGCGCAACGGCCAAGTGGCGCGAGTGGAATTGCTGCCGCGCTAAGCCGCAGTTGGGCTGCTGGGCCTAGTCGGCTAGCAGCCACGCCTCAACAAACTGGACGGCGGCATTGACGTCGCCGTCCATAGCGCGATCTTTGTCTAAGAAGGCAATGCGCTCGCGAATGGCCGCGTGCATGCGCGCCACCTCGACGCCGGGGGTAAAGCCCGGCGATGAAGCGAGCTCGGCGCGTAGCGCATCGCACTCCGCCAAGAACTGCGCGCGCTGCGGATGCGGATCGGGCGGCGCGTTACCAACCTTTGATGCAAAGGTCGCAAGGTCCGACTCGCGCGCCAGTTGCCGAGCCGCCTCGATCATGTCGCGACGGAAGTCGAGCGCCTGCGCAGCGGTCATCAGTTCAAGCGCCAAGACCTTCGACAAGTCGGCGCTCATGTCCATGACGTGCCGCCCTTCGTTCGCACCCATCGACACATGGTCTTCGGCGTTCGCACTGGTCGGTATCGAGTAAACCGTGGCCGGGTGCGCCCGCGAGGCGAGGTCATTGACGATGGCCGCCGCGGTGTACTGCACGATCATGTAGCCCGAGTCGGTGCCGTCCTCATTGCCAATTAGGAAGGCGGGCAGACCGTCATTCGTGGCCGGGTCTACCAGCTTGTTCAAGCGCCGCTCGCTGATCGAGGCCAGCACCGGAATGGCGGCTTTCACATAGCTCATGGCCAAAGCGATCGGCATGCCGTGGAAGTGCCCGGCCGACACCACTTGGTCTTCGATGTGACGCGCGCCGGGCGAGTCTGGAAACACCAGCGGGTTGTCGGTCACCGCATTGAGTTCAATGTCGACCACGCGCTCAAGCTGCGCCAGCGCGTCGCGCACAGCACCGTGCACCTGAGGCGCGCAGCGCAGGCTGTAGCTGTCTTGCGGCTGATGCTTCTTGCCGCCGAGGAAGGGGCGAAAGCGCTCGTAAAAACGTTCACGACCGTGACGTTGATCGGCCGGCACCCAGTCCCAGCCGATGTCGAAGCGCAGTGCCGCCAGCGAGGCATTCGGCCAGCTGCGGGGCTGCCAAGGCTTGGCCTTGGGCACCAAGTGATACGGAATGTCGGCCAGCGTTGATCCGGCCAACAAAGCGCGAAGCCGTGCCGCACTGGCGACCTGCCCCGGATGCGGGCGCAAGGCATGCACGCGCTCGTCAAAAGCGCGTACGCGGCCTGCAAACGCGTCGATGCTCATGGCCGTGCAGCGGTCGGCCAGCTCAACGAGTTTCGCCAAGCGCTCGCCGGCCAGCACGGCCGTGGCCAGCATCTGCGCGGTGCCATTGTTGAGCGCTAAGCCTTCTTTGTACGAAAGGCGAATCGGTTGCAACCCGGCGCGACGCAAAGCCTCGCCTCCTGAAACCCGCTCGCCGTTAAAAAAGGCCTCGCCCTGCCCGAGCAGCACAATCGCTAGGTGCGAGAGCGGTGCCAGGTCGCCACTGGCGCCGACCGACCCCAGCTTCGGCACCACCGGCACAACGCCGGCATTGAGCATCGCGGCATAGGCCTCCAGTGTGCTGCGACGCACCCCCGAGTGCCCCTGCATCAAGGTGTTGATGCGAATGACCAACATCGCGCGCACAACGTCGATGCCGAAAGGCGCGCCGACGCAGACCGCATGACTGATGATGAGGTTTTGCTGCAGCTCTTCGTGCAGAGCCGGCGCACCCTCGATGTCGCCGCGCACTCGATGCGCACCCAGCAGACGGTCGGCATTGCTGCCAAAACCAGTCGAAATGCCGTATAGCGGCTCTTGACGACGTACCTGTTCGGCCAAGAAATCGGCGGTGCGCTGCACGTTCTGCAAGCGCGCCTCGTCGAGCGTCACGCCAGCGCCGCGTGCCACGGCCACGACCTGTGCACGGCTCAACGAGCGGCCATCAAGGTGAATGACCGCAGCGGTCACCTCAGCGACTCGCTAGCGCGCGCTGCTGGGCCAGCTCAACCCGCAGCGCCGCAACCAGTTCGTCTTCCGCCACCTCAAACTGCTCATTGCGACGCAAGTCTTTCACGGCCACCGACCCCTTCGCCCGCTCGTCTTCGCCGCGCAGAAGCACGAAGCGAATCCCGGCACGGTCGGCGTACTGGAATTGCTTGGCCAGCTTCTTCGCTTCCAGCTGCACTTCGGTATTGATGCCGCCGGTGCGCAGGCGATTGCCCAAGGCCAAGGCATCGCTCAGCGCCGCGTCGTCCATCAGTGCCACCAAGCACTCAACGCTGCTGTCAGCAGTGGCAATCAAGCCGGCCTCGCGGAGCTGCCAAAACAGACGCGTCACGCCGATGGAAATGCCCACGCCCGGCAACTGCGACTTGGTGTAGTGGCTGGCGAGATTGTCATAGCGACCGCCCGAGCAAATCGACCCGATCTGCGGGTGGGCGTCCAGCGTCGTCTCGTAGACCGTACCCGTGTAGTAATCGAGACCGCGGGCAATCGAAAAGTTGATCGCGTAGTCGGCTTCCGGCACGCCCTGCGCCTTGACCAAATTCAAGACGTCGCGGAGCTCGGCGATGCCCTGATCCAGCGTGGCGTTGCCGGTGCCCAAGGCATCCAGCTTGGCCAAGGCGTCGGCATGACTCGTCGAGCGCACCGACACAAAGGCCAAGATATCGGCCACGGCCGCTTCCGGAAGGGCAAAGCCTTCGCCGATCAAGGTGTCGCGCACAGAAGCTGCGCCGCGCTTGTCGATCTTGTCGACCTCGCGCAGGACCGCCATCTGCAGCACGCCGTCGCTTACGCCAAGACGCTCAAAGAAGCCGCGCATCAGCTTGCGATTATTCATTTGAATGGTGAACTTGCCGATGCCGAGGTCGGCGAACACGGCGTGGATCACCGCCGGCATTTCGGCATCGTGGCGCACCGACAACTCATCCTTGCCGATGACGTCGATGTCGCACTGGTAAAACTCGCGAAACCGCCCGCGCTGCTGACGCTCGCCGCGATACACGCGCTGCATCTGATAGCGACGGAACGGAAAGGCCAGATCATGTTCGTGCTCAGCCACGTAGCGAGCCAAGGGCACGGTCAAATCGAAGCGCAAGGCCAATTCCGGCAGCCCTTCCTCTTTCTTTTCCAACGCACCCGTCGATTGCGCGAAATACACCTGCCGCTCAGTTTCGCCGCCACTTTTGGTCAGCAGCACGTCGGTAAGTTCAAACACCGGCGTCTCGACCGGCAGGAACCCGAAGCGCTCGTAGTTGCGACGAATCACGTCAAGCACGCGCTGAAAAGCGATCTGGTCGCGCGGCAGCAGTTCCAAGACGCCAGGCGGGGTGCGGGGCTTGATCACGCGAGACTCTCCGAATAACTAGCAAGCAAGGGCGGCATTGTCGCAAATCCGCTCGCCCACCGGCACGCGCCTAGTCGCGACCATCACGCCGCGCGCCCTGTCTCCGCTGCGCGTTAGCGCGCCTTATCGAAACACTTGCGAGAACACGTCGACCCCACTATTCTTGTCGGCTCCCGTCGGGGTGTAGCTCAGCCTGGTAGAGCGCTACGTTCGGGACGTAGAAGTCGCAGGTTCGAATCC
>JBBQIA010000113.1:0-6046 GCA_038324485.1 Lysobacterales bacterium | reverse complement strand
CGGACTTGGATGACTTCGCGGTCGCCGATGCCAAGCGCTTTTGGCCGCGCGCGACGATGAAACCGAAGGCGCTGGAGTGGCTGGATGCGGCCCTGCTTGAAGGCCACGCGCGGGGCGGTCGCATTGCGCTCGGCGGTGATTTGGACGACTGGCCGTTCCGCGAAGGCGGCGGGCGCTTCGATGCCCGCGTGCGCTTGGACGACGTGACGCTGGCCTTCAACGAAGCGTGGCCCGCCGCGACTGGCCTGATGGCCGAGGTCGAGTTCAACGGCCCCGGCCTAGTGATGACCGAAATGCGCGGCAAGGTGCTGGACACCGTCGTGGGTTCGGCCTCGGGCGGCATTCAAGACTTTCGTGCGGCGTGGCTCGACCTGACCGTGCGCGGCGGCGGTGACGCCGGCGATCTGCGGCGGCTGGTGCTGCAAAGTCCGCTGTACGCGCTGAATCGGGCGAATCTTGATGCGCTGGCGATCAGCGGCGCGGCGGCGGTGGACCTGCGCATGCGCTTGCCGCTAGGCCCGGACATGGGCCCGCGCGAGGTCGAGGGCGTGCTCTCGCTCGACCAAGCAACGGTGGCTGATGGCCGCTGGGACATTCGCTTCGAAGGCTTTAGTGGTGCCGTGCCCTTCACCGAGCGTGGCTTCATCGCCGACGCCTTGCCGGTGCTGTTTGAAGGCTCCCCGGCCGCGTTCACCCTGCGCGTGGGCGACCGGGTGAACGCGGCCGAGAACGCCGCGGAAATGCGCTTGGAGGCCGTGCTGGCGCCGGAACAATTGCTCAAGCGCAGCGCCGATGCGGCGTGGCTAGGCCCGTGGCTATCGGGCCGCAGTCGCTGGGACGTGCGCGTCGATGTGCCCAGTGCACGCGCTGACGTCGCGACGCCGCCCGCGCGTCTGAGCCTGCGTTCGGACTTGGTCGGTATGCGTCTCGGCCTGCCCGCGCCGCTTCGCAAGAGCGCCGCCACGCCGCTGCCCCTGCGTCTCGATTTATCCCTGCCCGCCAACGCGGGTTCACTTGATCTGCGACTGGGCCAGCTGCTGCGCCTGCGCGGTCGCGTCGGTGACGCA
Organism: Lysobacterales bacterium; assembly: GCA_038324485.1. Lineage (GTDB taxonomy): Bacteria > Pseudomonadota > Gammaproteobacteria > Xanthomonadales > Xanthomonadaceae > Silanimonas. The sequence continues at coordinate 4,979 of JBBQIA010000113.1, read as the reverse complement.
GCGCGCCCGTTTGCGGCGGTGGCCGAATTTGGCGGCTCTGGCCCCATGCCGACCATGCCCGAAGCCGGGATCGTCGTTACTGGGCAAGCGCCCAGTCTGGACGTGGCGGGTTGGGTTGCGGCGGCGGCCGGCGGCGACGCGGGGCAGGGAGGACTGCGTCGCGTGGACCTGCGCGTCGGCGGCATCGACGTGCTGGACCGCAGCTTCGGCGAAGGAACCCTACAACTGACCCGCAATGCGGCCGGTTTGGAAGTGCGCTTCGATGGCCCCGCGATCGCCGGCGTGGTGACGGTACCGGTCGGGGAGGGCGCCGCCGTCGATGGCCGCTTCGACCGCCTGCATTGGCCTGCGGTCAACGCCCGCGCGATGACCGGCAATGCGGACGGCGAAGCCCCGGCCGTGGACGACACCAACCCATCGACGCTGCCGCCGCTGCGCTTCGACATCGCCGATTTCCGGCTTGGCGACGCCCGCCTCGGACGCACCGAATTGGAAACCTTCCCGACGCCGGAAGGCATGCACATCGATCGTTTTTCGACCGGCTCCGAGGCCCTGACCGTGTCCGCGACCGGCGACTGGACGCGCATTGGCGGGCAAACCCGTTCGCGCTTTGCGGTCGACTTCGACGCCGGCAGCTTGGGCGGCATGCTCGATGCGCTGGGCTTCTACGGCATGGTCGAGGAAGGTCCGGTTAAGGCGCGCATGGTTGGCAACTGGCCGGGTTCCCCGGGCAGCTTTCGGCTGGATCGATTCGACGGCGGCCTGCGCGTCGACGTTGGCAAGGGGCGTCTGCTGGACGTGGAGCCGGGCACCGGGCGACTGATCGGCCTTGTCTCGATTGCCGAAATCCCGCGCCGCCTAACGCTCGATTTCAGCGACTTCTTCGAGAAGGGTTTCGCCTTCAACGTCATGAGCGGCGACTTCCGCTTCATCGACGGTGCGGCCACCACCCAGAACCTGCGCATCGACGGCCCTTCAGCCGAAATCAACGTCAGCGGCACGACCGCGTTGGCCGATCGTCAGTATGCGCAGCGCATTGAGGTCTTGCCGAAGGCCGGCGGTGTGCTCCCCGCGATCGGCGCGGTGACGGCCGGTCCGGCCGGCGCGGCGATTGGCGCTGTCGCACAAGCGGTCCTGCAAATCCCGCTGAAGCAGGCGACGCGCACTGTTTACACAGTGCAAGGGCCGTGGGCCACGCCGGAGGTCACGGTGGTCGAGCGCGGCCCGCGTCGCACGCCAAGCCCGGCGCTGTCGCCGGATCCGCCGCCCAACGAGCTGCCGCGACCCACGGCGGTGTCTTCCCGCTTGCCTTGAGGGTCGATGACCCCCACCTTTGAACGATGACTCAGTCCACGCTCGACCTCGCCCAAGCCACCCTCCTCGCGCCAACCGGCCTCCAACTCGATGACATCGACCGCGCCCTGTCCGAATTGCTCGGGCCCGGCGTGGACGACGGTGATCTGTATTTCCAACACACCCGCCGCGAAAGCTGGACCGTCGAAGACGGCATCGTCAAAGACGGCGCGCACAGCATCGAGCAGGGCGTTGGCGTTCGCGCCATCAGCGGCGAAAAAACCGGCTTTGCCTACACCGATGAAATCGACCTGCCGGCCCTGCTGGAGTCAGCCCGCTCGGCGCGCGCCATCAGTCGCGACGGCCTGAAAACCGAGCGCGGCGAGCGCATCGTCGTCTCTGGGCACGGTCTGTATCCGGCCATTGATCCCATCGAGGCCTTCGGTCCTGAGGGCAAGCTATCGAAGCTGCGCGAGATCGAGGCCTGGGTGCGTGCGGCTGATTCGCGCGTCGTGCAGGTCTCAGCCTCGCTGTCAGCGGCCGTCGACACGATCTTGGTCGCGCGTGCCGACGGCACCCTAGCGGCCGACGTCCGCCCACTGGTGCGCTTCAACGTGCAGGTGATTGTCGAGCAGGCCGGTCGCCGTGAGTCGGGCTACGCCGGCGGCGGCGGTCGTTTCGATTACCTCGAACTGTTCTCCGGCGGGCGTGCTGAAACCCTGGCCAAAGACGCTCTGCGTCAGGCCTTAGTGAACCTTGAAGCCGTCGAGGCCCCCGCCGGCGCGATGCCGGTGGTGCTGGGTCCGGGCTGGCCGGGCGTGCTGCTGCACGAGGCCGTCGGTCACGGTCTTGAAGGCGACTTCAATCGCAAGGGCACCTCGATTTATTCGGGTCGCATCGGCGAGCGCGTCGCCGCGGCCGGCGTTACCGTCATCGACGACGGCACGCTGGACGCGCGTCGCGGCTCGCTCAATATCGACGACGAAGGTCAGCCCACGCAGCGCACTGTGCTGATCGAAGACGGCATCCTGAAGGGCTACATGCAAGACAGTTTGAACGCGCGATTGATGGGCGTGGCGCGCACCGGCAACGGTCGCCGCGAAAGCTTCGCCCACCTGCCGATGCCCCGCATGACCAACACGATGATGGCGGCCGGCAACCACACGCTGGAAGAAATGATTGCCTCGGTCGAGCGCGGCCTGTTTGCGCCGAACTTCGGCGGCGGCCAAGTGGACATCACCACCGGCAAGTTCGTGTTCTCGGCGAGCGAGGCCTACTTGATTGAGAACGGCCGCATCACCTCGCCGGTGAAAGGCGCGACCTTGATTGGCAACGGACCGGAAGTGATGAATCGCGTCGTGATGATCGGCAACGATCTGCAGCTGGATGCCGGAGTCGGCGTCTGCGGCAAGCAAGGCCAGAGCGTGCCGGTGGGCGTGGGCCAGCCTTCACTGAAGATTTCGCAGATGACGGTGGGTGGGACAAAGGCGTGAGCCCACCGCGATCAGTCGTCGCCCTCGTCGGCTGCATCGCCCTCGGCCATCAGCTCGCGCAGCACTTTGAACAACTCGCGGAAGGCGTGCGGCGGCTTGTCGGCCGCGCGTTCCGCTTTCGCATTGCGCGACAGCGCACGAATCTGCTGGCGGTCGGCGTCGGGGTACAGCGCCACGAACTCAGCCAGCGCGACGTCGGCCTCGTTCACCAAACGCAGGCGCCAGTGCTCCACGCGATGCAGGGCAGCGGCCTCGCGACGCACGTCGTCCTTGGTGTGCTCCAGCGCAGCGCGAAGGACGCTCAGCACCTGATCGTCTTCGCGACGAATGAACTTCGCCAGAAACTGCGTCTGCCGCTTGCGCGCGATGTTCGACGTGATGCGCTGCGAGTCGAGCACCCGCTCGCGCAACTCCTCTGGCATCGGCACTTGCATCAGCACGGCGTGGCTCATCTCCATCAGCTTGCCGGCCATCGACAGCACGTCGAGCGCCTCGCGCCGCTTTTGGCTACGGCTCTCGTCGAGAAATTCCCCGGTGTCTTGGTCGCGTCCGCGCATCGCCTTGAATACCCACTTGATCAGCGGCAAAGGATAACGCAGTGAGTGATCGACCCCCGATGAGTGATGCCGCCGAGGCGGATCGCGACACCCTAGACCGTCTGGCGGAGCTCTCCGTCATGGCCCTCGACGAAGCGCGCCGCTTGGGCGCCAGCCAAGCCGAAGCCAGCGCCAATGACCAGCGTGGCCTGAACGCCAACGTGCGGATGGGCGAAGTGGAGTCGGTTGAACGCACCCGCGATCGCGGCGTGGCCGTGACGGTGTACTTCGGCACGCGCAAGGCGCATGCCAGCACCGCCGACCTGAAGCCCGAGAGCCTTCGGCGCACCGTCGAGATGGCCTGCGCGATTGCGCGCCACACCGAGGCCGACGCCGCCAATGGCTTAGCCGACGCCGAGCGGATGGCGACTAACGCGCGCGACTTCGACCAATGGCACCCGTGGGCGATCGATGCCGACGAGGCCGTCGCTCTCGCACTGCGTGCGGAGGCCGCTGGTCGCGACGCCGATGCGCGCATCACGAATTCAGAAGGAGCGTCGGTGTCCTCGCACTCGGGCTTGGCGGTTTACGCCAACTCGCACGGTTTTGTCGGCCGCGAGCGCAATACCAGCCATTCGATCAGCGTGTCCTTGATCGCCGGCCAGGGCGAGTCCATGCAGGGGCAGCATTGGTATACCGCCGCGCTGCGGGCGGAAGGCCTCGAAGACGCTGAATTCGTTGGACGAAAGGCCGCTGAGCGCACCTTGTCCCGGCTTGACCCGCGCAGCGCGCCGACCGGCACATTTCCCGTGCTGTTCGCGCCGGACGTGTCGCGCTCGCTCGTCGCGCATTTGATCGGGGCGGTGTCGGGCGGTGCGCTCTACCGCAAGGCCAGCTTCTTGGTCGGCGCGCAGGGCCAGCGCCTGTTTCCCGAATGGTTCCGAATCGTGGAGCGTCCGCACGTGGTTCGCGGCTGGCGCAGCGGTGATTTCGACGCCGATGGCGTGGCCACGCGCGAGTCGAGCCTGATCGACGGCGGCGTGCTGCAGCGTTACGTGCTGGGCACGTACTCGGCGCGCCGACTCGGCTTAGAGAGCACCGCCAACGCCGGCGGCGTGCACAACCTCGACGTGGCATCGAACGCTGGTGAGCAGGCCGAATTGCTGCGCCAGATGGGTCGCGGACTGCTCGTGACCGAGCTGATGGGGCAGGGCGTGAATACGGTGACCGGCGACTATTCGCGCGGTGCCGCCGGCTTCTGGGTCGAGAACGGGGAGATCGCCTACCCCGTTGACGAACTGACCATCGCGTCCAACTTGCGCGAGATGTTCATGGGCATCGAAGCGGTGGGCAGCGACATCGACACGCGTTCGGCCACCGGCATCGGCAGCGTGCTTTTGAAGGGCATGACGGTGGCAGGCGGCGAGGGTTAGGGCACGCCCGAGGCGCGCTAGCGCTGCTGCGCCGTCCTTGACATGGGGGGCTGCATTCACGACAGTGACGAACGCCTTCACATTATTCAGGAAAACCCATGTCCGACGTCTTTTCGCCTCCGCCCGCCCCCGAAGGCGAAGTCACTGCTGAGCAGCGTCAGTGGGGTCTTTTTGCCCATTTGTCGGCGCTTGCTGGATTGATCATCCCCTTGGGAAATATCCTC
>JBBQIA010000112.1:0-6157 GCA_038324485.1 Lysobacterales bacterium | reverse complement strand
CGCGCATTTTCTCCGCGGCCAGCAGGAAGGCGTCGGCATCACCGGCGTTGTAGTGACGCCGCAGCAGTGCGACATGGGCGTCAAGAGCGGCCGGCGCGTCTACCGAAGCATCTGACGTTGAAGCGTCGGGCGCTCGGACATCGGCATCTGCAACTTCGATGGCCTCAACGGCGGCGTCGGTGGCTCGAGTCTCGACCCGATCCGCATCGGCGATGGCATCGGTGGAGAGGTCGCCGTCAGTCTCGTCCTGCGGCTTGGTCGGCAGCTTGGCCAAGAAGTCCGCGTCGTCCGACAGGCGTGAGCGCGAGGCCGTAGCGGCAACCGCAACGGCCTTGCGCACTTCGGGCTTACGACGACGCAGCAGTAGCGCGACCAAGCCACCAATCAGCACCAGCGCACCACCGCCGATCACCATCGGATTGCGGAACCACGCGGGGGCGGCCTCGGCTGTGGGTTCGTCCGTCACCGGCGTCGCAGCAGTCGCCTCCGGGCTGGCCGGGGTGTCCGCGCCAACCGGGGCGGCCTCGGTCGTCGCTACGGACTCCGTCGCACCGGCACCGGGCTGCTCTGGATCAACGGCTACACCGGCCTCGTCGACCGCGGCGACCAGCGTCTCGTCGACGCCTTCGCGCTGATTACGCAAATTTTGCTCAAGCGCACTGAGCTGGCTGTCTTTCAGCTCGAGAAGGCGCTGCTGTTCGTTTGCCAGAGCCTCTTGTTCGGTCAAGCGCGAACGCAGTTCGCGCAGTTCCGAATCGCGCACCGAGAGGTCTTCGCGCGCCTGCTCCAATTCAGCCCGCAACTCACTACCGGATCCGCCCGAGGACGCGCCCGACTGAGCGGCGGTAGCGCCAGCACCCGTCGGCGGGGCAATTTCGAGTCGTCCGTTGCTGCTTGCGGCAGCGCGCGGCGCAGACGAGCCCGGCGTGGACGGTGCCGATGCCAACACCGGCGCATCGCCGGGAACGGGCGTGGGTGCCGGGGCCGGCTGGGTGGCCCGCCACGCTTGCATCTGCTCGCGAACCGCGGCTTCCGCGGCTGCCGAAGCCAAGTCTTGTGCTTCACCACCGGTGGGGATGCGCAAAACGGCACCCTTGCGAAGCAGATTGATGTTATTGCGAATGAAGGCGTCGGGATTGGCGCGCTGGATGGCCAGCATCATCTGCGCCACCGTGGCGCCCTGATTGTTGTCGGAAGCAATGGACCACAGGGTGTCGCCGGTGTCGACGGCGCGCTGACCCGGAGTTGCAGCCGGTGGCGGCGCGACCGGCATCGCGGGGCGAGGCGTCGGCACGGACGCGGGCGCCGCTGCCACCGGCGTCGGTGCGGCAATCGGTGCTGGTGCGGGCACTGGAGCGGGCGCGGGAATCGGTGCCGGCGGCGCAGGCGCCGGCAGCGCCGCGATGGGTTCGGGCGGCAGTTCCGCGGTCGGCGCAGGCGGGGTGGCTTCGGGCAGGGGCGCCATGGCCGGCGCTTCGGCGATTGGCGCAATCGGTGCGGGTGCCGGCAGCGGTGCCGGAGCCGCCGCGACGCTCGGAGCCGCCATCGGAGTGACCGTCGCTGCCGCAATGAACGGCGGGTCGACCAGCGCAGTGAACTCGCGAACCACGCTGCCGCGGCCCCATTCGGCTTCCAGCAGGAAGGCCACGAAGGGGTCGACCACCGGGCGCGAGGTCGTCACGCGAACCACCGGCTGCCCCGCAGCATTTTGGCCGACGCTGAACTGCAAATTGGCCGTGACACCGGCCGGTTGCGGCAACCCGACGCGCTCGAAGGCTTCGGGCGAAGCCAGCCGCACGCTGAGGTTGTCCAACTCGCCGGGGGCCACGCCGATCAGCGGGATTTCGGCCACCAAGGGCTGATTGAGCTGGGACTTAACCTGGAGTGCGCCAAGGCCGAGCGCCTGAGCGTCGGTCGCGACGAAGGCCAAGGCCAGCGCCAAAGGCAGAAGTTTCACGCGGTGCGACATGCCGATCTCCTGAGCGGCGCCGGGGGGGCGCCAGCGGGATTTGAAAACTAGAAAGCCAACTAACAATAAAGCGGAATCCCTTGATCCGCCAAGGATTCCCCTTCCGTGGGTGAATCGAGATTACTGGCGGCGGGCGGCCAGCAGTTCCGCGACCTGCACCGCGTTCAGCGCGGCGCCTTTGCGAATGTTGTCGGCCACCACCCACAGGCTGAGGCCCATGGGATGCGAAATGTCCTCGCGGATGCGCCCCACAAAGACCGGATCGTGGCCTGAGGCATGGGTGACCGGGGTGGGCCACTCGCCTTCGGCGGGGTTGTCGACCACCTCGACGCCCGGCGCTTTTTCCAGCAGCGCGCGGGCCTCGGCAGCGGTGATCTTGCGGCGCGTTTCGAGATGCACGGCTTCCGAATGACCGAAGAACACCGGCACGCGCACGGCGGTCGGATTCACTTGAATCGTGGCGTCCCCGAGGATTTTGCGCGTCTCGTGAACCAGCTTCATCTCTTCTTTGGTGTAGCCGTTGTCGGTGAAGTCATCAATCTGTGGGATCAAGTTGTAGGCGATCTGCACCGGAAAGCGCACCGGATTGACGCCTTCGAAGCGGAGCATTGCGGCGGTCTGCCGCCCCAACTCTTCCATCGCCGAACGGCCCGCGCCCGACACCGACTGGTAGGTGGCGACATTGATTCGAGTGATGCCCACCGCGTCGTAAATCGGCTTCAGCGCCACCACCAGCTGCATAGTCGAGCAGTTCGGGTTAGCCACGATGCCGCGCGGGATCGAATCCAGCGCTTCAGGGTTCACTTCGCTCACCACCAGCGGCACGTCGTCGTCCATTCGGAAGGCCGAACTGTTGTCGATAACGATGGCGCCGGCAGCGGCGAATTTCGCGGCGTACTCGCGAGAGATGTCGCCGCCGGCCGAGAACAGCGCGAAATCTACGCCCGTCGGGTCGAAGGTCGCGAGGTCCTGCACCGTCAGCTTGTGGTTTCCAAAATCGACCTGATTGCCGGCCGAACGCTCGCTGGCCAAGGCGATGACTTCGCTGGCGGGAAACTTCCGCTCGGAGAGAATGGACAGCATGGTTTCACCGACGGCACCGGTGGCGCCGACAACGGCGACCTTGAAGCGTTGCGACATGGACGTTCCTCAATAAAAAGCAAAAAACGAAAGGACTTAAGGGCTGCGCTGACCGGGAACGTTCGGGGCAACGGCGCCCACATCGGCGCACTGGGCGCGATGGCGAAGGGCTTGATCCATCAGCACGAGCGCCATCATGGCCTCGCAAATGGGTGGTGCGCGCAGGCCCACGCAGGGGTCGTGGCGGCCTGTGGTAATGACTTCGACGGGTTGGCCGTGCACATCGACGGTAGGGCCCGGCAAACGCAGGCTAGAGGTCGGCTTGAACGCCACCTCGCAGGTCACCGGCTGACCGCTGCTGATGCCACCCAGCACGCCACCGGCGTGATTGCTGGCAAAGCCGTCGGGGTGCATCAAGTCGCGGTGTGCGGTGCCGAGTTGTCCCACGCTGGCAAATCCGGCGCCGATCTCGACGCCCTTCACCGCGTTGATCGACATCATCGCCTGCGCCAGTTCGCTGTCGAGCTTGCCGTAGATCGGCTCGCCCCAGCCCGCCGGAACGCCGTGGGCTTCCACCCGAACGCGCGCGCCGACGGAATCGCCCGACTTACGCAGCGCGTCCATGAAGGCTTCGAGTTCGGGCACTTGGCCCGCGTCGGGCCAGAAGAACGGGCTGTCTTCGACCGCCGACCAATCCCACGCCGAGGGCGTGAGGGTGTGCAGTTGACTGACGCAGGCACGGACGCTGACGCCGAAGCGCTGCGCCAGCCACTTTTTGGCAACGACGCCGGCCGCCACGCGCATCGTCGTTTCGCGCGCCGAGCTGCGGCCGCCGCCACGCGGATCGCGAATGCCGTACTTCTGCCAATAGGCATAGTCGGCGTGGCCGGGGCGAAACTGCTCGGCGATCTTGGTGTAGTCCTTGCTGCGCGCGTCGGTGTTGCGAATCAACAGCGCAATCGGCGTACCGGTCGTCAAGCCCTCAAACACGCCGGAAAGAATCTCGACTTCGTCGGCCTCGTGGCGCTGCGAGGTGTGCCGCGAGCGGCCCGTGGCGCGGCGCTCGAGGTCATGGCGAAATTCTTCGGGCGAAATCGGCAAGCCGGGCGGGCAGCCGTCGATCACGCAGCCAATGGCCGGCCCGTGGCTTTCGCCAAAGGTGGTGACCGCGAAGACTTGCCCGAAGGTGTTGCTGGGCATGCGTGTAGGTGTTCGTCCGTGTTTAGGGGCGATGGTCGGCCAGCGTCTTGATGTCGCGGTGATGGGCGACGAGGTCGTCGTGATGCAGGGCGAAAATGCCCATCTGCCCCACCTTGAACTCGATCCAAGCGAAGGGCACTTCGGGCAGCAGGCGCTCGAGGTGCTGCTGACTCTCGCCGACTTCGCAAATCAAGACGCCGTGCTTGCGCAGATGCAGCGGCGCGTCGCGCAAAATCTTCAGCACCAGATCAAGGCCGTCGTCGCCCGCGCGCAGGGCCATGTCCGGCTCATGCGAGTACTCGCTGGGCAGCGCGTCGGTTTCGTCATTGGTGACGTAGGGCGGATTGGTGACGATCAGGTCGTAATGCTTACCGATCAGCGGGCCGTAGAGGTCGCCTTTGAACAGGGCCACGTTGCGCGCATCAAGGTGTGCGAGGTTCTCTTCGGCCAGCGAAAGGGCTTCGGGACTCAGGTCAACGGCGTCGACCTTCCAGTCGGGGTTGTAGTGACCCATCGCAATCGCGATGCAGCCCGAGCCGGTGCACAAATCAAGGGCATCGCGCACTTCGACGTCGCCAATCCACGGCTGAAAGCCGTTCAAGATTAATTCGGCGATGGGGCTGCGAGGCACCAGCGCGCGAGCGTCACTCTTGAACGACAGGCCCGCAAACCACGCTTCGCCGGTGAGGTAGCAGGCCGGCAGACGCTCGTCGATGCGGCGCTGAAACAGGGCCAAAACCGCCGCCTTTTCTTCTGCCGTCACACGCGACTGGCCGTAAATCGGATTCAGGTCGTGCGGCAGGTGCAGGGCGTGCAGCACCAGCTGCGTGCTCTCGTCCATCGCATTGTCGTAGCTGTGACCGAAGGTCAGCTTGGCCGCGCCAAAGCGGCTCGCGCCGTAGCGGATCAGGTCGATGATCGTCTGGAGTTCGGCGGACATACGCAGCGGCTTCACGTAGAAAACGCCCGAGTATAGCCAGCGCCTCTATACTTTGCGGCCTGTTTACTGCTGCTCTGGCGACACGCCCATGTTCAATCGCACCGCGTTATTAGTGATCGTTGCCGCCGTCTTCGCCGGCCTTGGGCTTTTGGCGGGGGAACGTTGGCTGTCGAAGACCGATCAAGGCCGCAGCGCCGCCAGCACCTTCGAGGCGATCACGCCCTACCCGCAAGCGCGCGCCATTCCGTCGTTCGAGCTGCAGTCGGCCGATGGTCCGGTGACGCCTGAGAGCTTGGCCGGACGCTGGACGGTGGTGTTCGTTGGCTTTGTGTCCTGCCCGGACGTTTGCCCGACCACGCTCACCGACATGGCGAAAGCGCAGTCCATGTGGACCACGTTGCCGGAAAACATTCGCCCGCGTCTGATGTTCGTGTCCATCGACCCAGAGCGTGATACCCCCGAACTGTTGGCCGGCTACGCCCGTCACTTTCACCCGGAAACGCTGGCCGTGACCCAAACCGATGCGGCAGCGCTGGAAGCTTTCACCGCAAGCCTCAGCCTCGTCTATCGCAAGGTGCCCTTGGGCAACACGTACACGATGGATCACAGCAGTTCGATGGTGTTGCTCGACCCTGAAGTGCGCGTTGCCGGGGTCATTCGCCCCGCGATGCCGGCCGGAGCCGTCCCCGGTGGCGGTTCGGTCGCGACCATCGACCCGCAAAAAGTGGCCCGCGACCTCATGCGCTTGGCTGGCGACGGCACCACGCCGTGAGCCCCGCCGTCCTGCTGCAATACCTGCTGCCGCATCGCCTGCTGTCCTCGCTGGCCTACCGCGCCGCGCGTTGGGAATTCGGGCCGTGGAAGCGCTGGCTGATCGGCACGGTGGTGCGAAAGTTCAACGTGAATCTGGCCGAAGCCGCCAATCCCGACCCAAACGCCTACGCCAGCTTCAATGCCTTCTTCACCCG
>JBBQIA010000111.1:0-6169 GCA_038324485.1 Lysobacterales bacterium | reverse complement strand
CCTCGATGCCGGCTTCGCGAAGCCGCTGTTTCAGCGCAGGAATGGGCACCGCGCCGGAATGAAAGACCGAAGCCGCCAAAGCGGCATCGACATCGGCCTCTTGAAAGGCCTCAATGAAGTGTTCGACCGCGCCAGCGCCACCGGAGGCCACCAGCGGCACGGGGCAAATCGCACGCACGGCCTTCAGTTGCTCGAGGTCGTAGCCGGTTTTCGCCCCATCACTGCCCATGCAATTAAGAACAACTTCGCCGGCGCCGCGCTGCGTGGCCTCGCGCACCCAGTCCAACGTGCGGCGACCTAGCGCTCGCGTTTTACTGGGGTCACCGGTGTACTGGCGCACTCGCCATTCACCGTCCTCGTCGCGCAGCGAATCCACACCGACAACCACGCACTGCACGCCAAAGGCCTCGGCCAGTTCGTTGATCAAATCGGGGCGCTCCAGCGCCGGTGAGTTCACCGAAATTTTATCGGCCCCGGCATGCAGCACGGCGCGGGCGTCTTCGACGCTGCGAATGCCGCCGGCCACGCAAAAAGGAATATCGATGATGTGCGCCACGCGCTCCACCCAGCTTCGATCAACGCTTCGACCTTCGGGGCTGGCGGTGATGTCGTAAAACACCAACTCGTCGGCACCTTCGTCGCGGTAGCGCAGCGCCAGTTCAGCGATTTCGCCCATGACCACGTGATCGCGAAAGCGCACACCCTTCACCACCTGCCCGTCGCGCACGTCCAGACAAGGAATCAGCCGCCGCGCGAGCATCAGGCGGCCTCGCCCGACGCCGAAGCAGACACTGCGTCAAACGCCTGAGCCAAGGTGAATCGGCCTTCGAGCAGGGCTTTTCCGAGCACCACGCCATCGGCGCCCGCCGCGCGTGCGCCCGACACGTCGACCAAGGTCGCCACGCCACCGGAGGCCTGCACCGCCACCTCGGGAAAGCGCGACGCGATCTCGCGGTACAGGGACAAGTTCAAGCCGGCCAGCATGCCGTCCAAGGCAATGTCGGTGCAGAGCAAATGCCGAAGGCCGGCTTCGGAATAGCGCGCCAGCAAATCGAATAGCGCAAGCCCCGAACTTTCGGTCCAGCCATGCACCGGCAGGCGGAACACCCCTTCGGCATCGGCACGCGCATCCAAAGCAACCGTGATTCGATCCGTGCCGAAACGATCCAGCCAGCCCAAAACGCGACTGGGCTGACGCACGGCGAGCGAACCCACGACCACCCGCGCTGCGCCCGCGTCAAGGATGGCCTGCACATCGGCCTCCTCACGCACGCCGCCGCCCGTCTGCACCTTCAGTGTCGTCTCGGCCTTGATGGCGCGAAGCAGAGGCGCAAGCGTGTAACCGCCTGCTTTGGCGGCGTCCAGATCAACCAGATGGAGGTACTCCGCGCCTTCGTCGGCATAGCGCCGGGCCAAGCTCAGCGGGTCTTCCGCATAGCGGGTTTCGGCCTCGTAGTTTCCCTGACGAAGCCGAACCACGCGGCCGTCGCGAACATCGATGGCGGGATAAAGCGCGAAGGTCATGAGGAACTCAAAGAGAAAGGAAATTGGTCAGCAGGCGCGCGCCGGCGGCCGCGCTGCGTTCGGGATGACACTGCGCGCCCATCACGCGACCGCGGGCGGCGATGGCCACGAAGGGCGAGCCGTGTTCGGTCAGCGCAAGCGCATCGTCGCTATGGCGCAGCGCGTAGCTGTGGACGAAGTAGGCGTACTGCCCGTCTAAGCCCTGCATCAGCGGGTGCGTCGCCGCGTCTGCCGAAGCCGGCATCAAGCGATTCCAACCCATATGCGGCACGCGCACGCCGGGTGACTCCGGCAGGCGCTCGACGCAACCGGGCAGCAGGCCCAAGCACTCCACATCGCCCTCGGCCGAACGCTCAAACAAGAGCTGCATGCCGACACAAATGCCCATCAGCGGCTGGGTCAAAGTGGGAATCAGACGATCGAGACCGTTGGCGCGCAGCCGCGCCATGGCCGGCGCGGCCGCGCCGACGCCGGGAAGAATGACGTGGGTCGCATCGCGAATGCGCTGCGCGTCGGTCGTCACGGGCGCTTCCACGCCTAAGCGGGCGAACGCAGCCTGCACCGAGGCCAAATTGGCGCCGCCGGAATCCAGCAGCACCAAGCGAATGCCCGAGGCATCCGGCATTGTCGCGGGCGCCTCGGTCACAGCACGCCCTTGGTGCTGGGCAGGGCTGAGCCCTGACGACGCAGCGCCAAACGCAGGGCGCGGGCCACAACTTTGAAGCAAGCCTCGACCATGTGGTGCGTGTTGTCGCCACGCACCTGCAGATGCAGATTCAGGCCCGAGGTTTCGCACAGCGAGCGGAAGAAGTGCGGCACCAACTCGGTGGCCAAGCCGCCGATTTCGGCGCGCGGAAACTCGCCTTCAAACACGAAATATGGACGGCCAGAAAAATCCACCACGGCGGCAGCGCGCGTCTCGTCCATCGGCAGGGCGAAGGCCGCACGCGCTGAATTCGCGGCGTCCGACTCGGCCGGAAGATCGGCGTCAAACCCGTAACGACCAATGCCGCGCTTATCGCCCAGCGCCTGCTTCAGCGCCTGGCCGATCGCCAAGGCGCAGTCCTCGACGGTGTGGTGTTCGTCGATGTGCAAGTCGCCGGCGCAGCGCACCGACAAACCGAAGCCGCCGTGCTTGCCCAACTGTTCAAGCATGTGGTCGAAGAAGCCGTGCCCGGTGGCGATGGCCGGCTCGCTGGCGCGATCCAAGTCCACTTGCACGGTGATACGCGTTTCCTTCGTGGCGCGTTCAACAGTCGCCGTACGCGGGGAGGCACACAGCGCATGCGCGATGCTGGCCCAGTCGTAGTGGCCGTCCATCAGCCGGAAGCCGCGCACGCCAAGGTTGGTCGCGAACTGCAGGTCGGTCTCGCGGTCGCCCACCATGGCGCTACCGGCAAGGTCGATGGCGCGGTCACGCAGGTAGTGCATCACCATGCCGATGCCGGGCTTGCGGGTCGGCTTCCCTTCGTTCGCGAAACTCTCGTCGATCAGCACTTCGCGAAACACGATGCCCTGCGACTCCAAGATTTGCAGCAGCAGGCGCTGCGGACCTTCGAAGGTCTCGCGCGGGAAGCTCGCCGTGCCCAAGCCGTCTTGGTTGCTGACCATGACGAACTGAAATCCCGCGTCGCGAATCGATTGCAATGCGGCGATGCAGCCCTTCGTCAGGCGGAATTTTTCGAAGGCGTCGATTTGCTCGTCGGCGGGCTCGTCAATCAGCACGCCATCGCGATCAATGAAAAGAATTTTCTGGCTCATGCGCGGGAACGCTCAATGGATTGAAGGGCGGCAAACATCGCGTCGTTTTCTTCGACGCTGCCGATGGTGATGCGAAGGGCGTCATGCAGACCGGGCTGCGCGCGCTGGTCGCGCACCACCACGCCCGCGGACAGCAGACCCTGGAAGGCCGCTTCAGCATCGTGGAAACGCACCAGCAGATAATTCGCGTCGGAGGCATACACACGGCGCACGATGTCGAGCGCCGGCAGCAGGGCTTCGATGCGACCGCGCTCCGCCACAATGCGTCCGGCGCGACGCTGGGCCTCATCGGCCGCCGATGGCGACACCGCTTGCAGCGCCAAGGCCACGGCGGGCTGAGCCAGCGGATACGGCGGCGCAATGGCCGAGAGCACGCGAATCAGCGCGGGGTCGGCGATGGTCACGCCCACGCGCGCGCCGGCTAGGGCATACGCCTTCGACAAGGTACGAAGCACCACCAAATTCGGAAACCGTTCGCGCAGCGTGGTGGCGCTGGGCTGCGTGCTGTATTCCGCATAGGCCTCGTCGACCACCACCACGGCGCGGCGAGCGATGCCCGTCAGCAGGCGCTCGACCTCGGCCAATGCCACGGCGGCGCCCGTGGGATTCGCCGGCGAGCACACGTAAACGATCTTCACCGGCGCTTGGGTGGCGGCGAACTCCACCGCGCGAAGCACGGCCTCGACGTCGAAGCGAAACGCCGCGTTCTCGTCCAGCAAGGGCACGGCCACCACGGCAGCACCCTGCACGCGAGCACAGACCGCATACATGCCAAAACTCGGCGGCGCCACCAGCACCGCATCGCGCTCGGCGCGGCACAGTGCGCGAGTCAGCAGGTCGATGCCCTCGTCGCTGCCGCGCGTCATCAAAAGGGTTTCAGGCGCCACACCGTAGAGCGCCGCCAATCGCGACCGAAGCGCCGCAGGCTGAGGTTCTGGGTAGCGGTTCAAGCCTTGGCCCGGGTCCGCAGGCGAGGCCCACGGGCTCTCGTTCGCGTTCAGCCAGACGCGGCCGGTCAGGCCCGTTTTTCGCGCCGAACCGTACCCGGCGAAGTCGCGTAAGTCGTCGCGAACTAAATCGAGGACGCTCATGCCAGAGACTCCAGACGCACCACCACAGACTGCGCGTGTGCCTCCAAACGCTCGGCCCGCGCCATGGTCACCGCGCACGGTCCGATGGCGAGAAGACCTTCAGGTTCAACGGACTGCACGCTGATGCTGCGCTGGAAGCTTGCTACCGACACGCCGCTCCAGGCGCGAGCAGCGCCGCCCGTCGGCAATACGTGGTTGGTGCCCGAGCAATAGTCGCCGAGCGATTCCGGCGCGTAGTCGCCGAGAAAAATCGAGCCGGCACAGCGCACGGCGTCCAGCCAGCGTCGCGGTTCGCGCACCTGCACGATCAGGTGTTCAGGACCGTAGCGATTGCTGATGGCGAAGGCTTCATCGAGGGTGTTCACCACAATCAAACGCGCGAAGGCCAGCGCTCGCGTGGCGATGTCCTCGCGCGGCAGCCGTGCCACCTGCGCCAAAACTTCGGCCTGCACGGCGTCGGCCAACGCGGGGCTGTCGGTCAGCAGCAAGACCTGCGAATCGGGGCCATGTTCGGCCTGCGCCAGCAAATCCGCCGCAACGAAGGACGCCTTGGCGCCGGCATCGGCAATTACCAAGACTTCGGAAGGCCCGGCCGGCATGTCGATGGCGGGACCGTCGGGCCGCGCGCTCACCTGCTGCTTCGCCAGCATCACCCACGCATTGCCGGGGCCGAAGAGCTTGTCGCAGCGGGGCACGCTGTCGGTGCCAAACGCCATCGCGGCGATGGCTTGGGCGCCGCCCACCGTGAATACCCGCGAGATGCCGCAAAGACGCGCGGCAGCCAGCACAGCCGGATCGGCCGTGCCATCGGCACGCGGCGGAGTGCACACCACGACATTCGGGCAGCCGGCCACTTCAGCGGGAACGCCCAGCATCAGCGCCGTCGAGGGCAGCGGCGCCGTTCCGGCGGGCACGTACAGGCCCACCGTCTCGATCGGGCGCAGCACGCGGCCGCAAGTCACGCCCGGTGCGGTTTCAATCTCGAACTCCGACGGTGCGCCAGCGCGGTGCCAAGCCAGCAGGCGCCCGCGGGCGTCGATCATCGCGGCCTTCAATTCGGGATCGAGCCCGGCCTCAGCCGCATCGAAGGCCGCAGTCGGAACGGCCAGTGCGTTGAGTTCGACACCATCGAATCGACGCGTCAGCGCGCGCAGCGCCGTGTCACCGTCGGCCTCGACCTGCGCAAGGATGCGCTGCACCGAGACGATACGGTCTTCGCTGCTGTTGGACGGCGGACGACGCAGCGCGGCCTCGCGCTCCTCGTTACTTAGGGTGGACCAATCAAGTCGATTCATGGCGAGCCTCAGACCAGCATCTGTTCAACCGGCAGCACCATCAGGGCGCTGGCACCGGCTTTCTTCATGTCTTCCAATCGCTGCCAGGTCACGGCCGTGCGGCAGAGCGCCTGCACCGAAACCCAGTTCGCGCTGCCGTCGATGGACGTCACCAGCGGCGTGTCGGCGTCGGGCAGCATGGCCAGCAAACCGGCCAGCGCGCTGCGCTCGACCTGCATCATCAGCAGCTTCGCGGCCTTGACGCTCAATACGCCGTCCAAACGACGCAGCAGCAAATCCGCCAGCGCCTGACGCTCGTCGTTGAAGGGCTTCGCTGGCCCGGCGATGACGGCCTCGCTCTCCAGAATCACCGCCACTTCTTTCAGCTGATTGGCCACCAAGGTGCCGCCGGTCGATACCAGATCACAGATGGTTTCAGCCTTGCCCAAGCGCGGCGCAATTTCGACCGATCCCGACAGAAGCACGGGCTCTGCATCGACACCCTCTTTGGCCAACCAT
>JBBQIA010000110.1:0-6235 GCA_038324485.1 Lysobacterales bacterium | reverse complement strand
ACCGGCTTCATCGAAGGCATCGTCAGCTTCCGCGAAGGCGCGCGCGTGGTTCAGCCCGTGCGCAATGACGACGGCTTCGAACGCGAAATTCGCCGCTGGGAGCGTGACTTCAACAACGGCAAAGCCAATGCGGCCATTCGTTCTGCCTTCTTCCTCAAGGGCAAGGTCAAGGGCGAATACCTGCTGACCGCCGCCTTCGATTCGGACAAGGACACCCGCGCTCGCCTGCTGCGCGACATTCGCCCGGACGAGTACTACCCGGTCTACGGCGACAGCGCGCTATTGGGTTTCGACGCCCGCAGTGCCGATCGTCTGTACCTGCGTGTCGACAAGGGCCGCAGCTTCTTGCTTTACGGCGACTTTCAAACCTCGGACGGCCAGCCGCAGATGAGTGCGGTCGGCGCCGGTCAGGGCCCTGTGGCTCAGCGCAGCTTGGGTCTCTATAACCGCAGCGCCACGGGCCTGAATTGGCATGTGGACACGGCGCGCGTGCGCGGCAACGTCTTCGCGATGCACGACGACCTGCGTCAGGTCATCGAGGAGTTCCCGAGCCAAGGTAGCGGCCCTTACGGTCTACGCAATAACGCCGTCTACGAAGGCAGCGAGCGCGTGGAAGTGGTCGTTCGCGACCGCAATCAGCCTTCGCGCATTCTTAGCGTGCGGCCGCTTTTACGATTGGTCGACTACGGCTTTGAAGTGTTCTCCGGCCGCGTTCTGCTCAACCAGTTTCTGCCGGCTTTCGATGCCAACTTGAACCCGGTGTCCTTGCGCGTCACCTACGAGGTCGATCAAGGCACCGAGGCCTTCTGGGTCGTGGGTGCCGATGCGCAGGTCAAGCTGGGCCAGCGCTTTGAAATCGGCGCCAGTCTGGTCGACGACCGCAACCCCTTCGCGGAAAGCGATTTGGGCAGCGTCAACGCCGGCTTGCAACTGGGCGCAAACACACGACTCGTCGCCGAGCTGGCGCGCAGTCGCGGCGAAATCAACACGAATCCCATCAACCAATTCGCAAGCCCGGCCCTGCAAGGTTTGAGCGGTCGAATCGAGGGCGATGCGTGGCGCGTAGAGCTAGCGCACGAGGGCGAGCGTTTCGACGCGCGCCTGTTTGCCGGTCAGTCTGATCCGGAGTTCAACAATCCCGCCTCGCCGCTTTACGGCGGTCGCGGCGAATTCGCTATCGACCTGGGCTACGCGGTCACGCCGAAGGTGGACGTCTACCTTGAAGCGCTGCGCAGCACCGACCGTAATCCGCAGGGTGGCGAGCGCGAAGGCGCTAGCCTCGGTGCGCGCTGGAAGGCGACGGAGCGCTTGAATCTTGATCTTGGCGTGCGCCATATGCGCGAGACCGTGGGTGCGTTTTCGGCATGGAGTACGGCCACGCCCTTCGGCGATCGCTTCGGCCTCACCGGGAGCCTCGGCACCGGCAGCGCGGGCGGTGCCTTGGGCTTTGGTCAGCAGCCGCTCGACCCGCTCACTGGTCTGCCGCTGATCTACAACGGCGTCGGTCAGGCGCCGCTGTCTGAACTGCCGATCGGCACGCGTTTGGACAGCACCACGCTGCGCCTCGGTGCGGGCTTTCGCGCCACTGAGCGTTTGATGCTGGGCGGCGAAGTGGAAGCCGACATCGCTGGCGAGAATCGCGAGCGCGTGGCTTTGGGTGCGGACTACCAGCTGCGCGAACGTCAGCGCATTTATGCGCGTGCCGAGCGCGAGACGGGCCTGTCCGGCCTGTTCGGCATCACTACGGCGGATCGTCGGGCCGACACCTTCGTCTTCGGTGTTGATTCCACAGTGCTTCGCGATACCCAATTGTTCAACGAGTACCGCCTGCGCGACGCCATTGCTGGCCGCGATGTTCAGGCCGCCAACGGCATCCGCAATCTGTGGGAAATTAGCGATGGCCTGCGTTTATCCACATCGTTTGAACACGTCAACGTCATTGATGGCCTAACGGGCGACGCCAGCGGCCTTGCTTTGGGTCTGGACTGGACGGCGAGTGAACTGTGGCGGGCTTCGACGCGCCTCGAACTGCGCAGCACCGCCGATAGCGATCGCACGCCCGGCGACGAGGCGTTCGATACCGGTCTTTGGCAGCTGAGCGTTGGTCGCAAGATCGACCGCGATTGGACGCTGCTGGCGCGAAATTACCTGCTGCATACCGACTACGCCGCGCGCGGCGATGTGCTGCAAAACCGCACGCAAATCGGCGTGGCCTATCGGGACACCGACACCAATCGCGTCAATGCGCTGGCGCGCTACGAGTACAAGCTTGAGGACGACGACAGCGGTCTGGGCATCGTGGGCGGCGTGGGAATGCTGCCGACCGTGGGCTCGGCCGCACGTGACGCAATTCGAAGCCGCGCGCACATCGTCTCGACACACGCCGACTGGCATCCGACGCGACCGTGGTGGCTCACCGGCCGCATCGCGGCGAAGTGGCAGGACGATCGCTTCACCAGCATGGACGGTCGAGTGGTGAACGACGACTTCAATGCGTGGTTGGCATCGGGACGCGTCGTGTACGACATCACCGAGAACTGGGACATCGGCGTGCTGGGTGCCACTTTCCGTGGCCAAGACCGCGCGAATCAGTACGCCTATGGCATCGAAGTGGGCCGTTTGCTGCGGCAAAACCTCTGGCTGTCGGTGGGCTACAACGCCGTCGGTTTCGAAGGCGATGACGACCTTGCCCGCTACGAATACACGCAGGAGGGCATCTACATCCGCCTGCGCTTCAAGTTTGATGAAACTCTGTTTACGGCCGACCCCTACGCGCCGTCACGCGAATGACCAAGGACCCTTTCATGCGCCTGATCCTCTCCTCTGCCATCGCCGTCGTGTTGTCTGCGGGCTCGCTCGCCGCGGCGAACGAGGCCGTTCGCCTGACGTCGGAAGCCGGTCGTATTAGCGACGAACGCATTCACGCCGACCACGAGGCCTATGCCTCCGTGCAGAAGCGCATTCATGCGTTGAACGAAGCCGGTCGGCCGGTGCGCGACTATCACCTGTCGAAAGCGCAGTGCTGGCTGGACGTGAGCTTTCACGAGTACACCCGCAACGATCGCAGCGACTTTACCCAAGGCGCTTTGGACGAGTCAGTGTCCTTGGTGGCGGCCATGGAAGCCAAGGTCGAGCCCTTGCCGATGGACACGCCGCTGGTGAACGACGCCGCGCGTCTGCGTCCTGATCTGTGGGACCGCTTCGCCGTGCTGAAACAGCATGACGGCTTCCGCTGCGCCCAGCAGTTGGTGGCCTGCGCCGAGGTTGAACTCGTGCACGCCGGCAATGAATACAACCAGCAGCAGTGGCGTCACGCCAAGCCCTACGTGCAAATCGCCGAAGAGAAAATCGTCGAAGCGAGCGCTACGGCCGAGGCCTGCAATCCTCCCATGTCGCCGGCTCCGTCAGTGACGGTCGAAAATGTCACCCTATCGGCCAGTGCGCTGTTCCGATTCGATCGCAGCACCGAGTCGGACCTGTTGCCCGCTGGCCGCGCCGAACTCGATGCGTTGGCAGCACGACTGGCGGAGGTATATGCCCGCGTCGACAGCATTGCCTTGGTGGGTCATACCGACCGACTGGGCACCGATGCCTACAACCAAGCGCTGTCCGAGGCCCGTGCGGCCACGGTGAAGGCGTATTTGCAGTCGCGCGGCGTGACGGCGCCGATCTCCGCTGAGGGTCGCGGTGAATCCGAGCCGTTCACTACGACGTGCCCCGCAGGCGAGGTCGCAACGCGCGCGCTGACCGAGTGCCTGCAGCCCGATCGTCGCGTGGAAGTCAGCATCACCGGCATTCGCCGCTAAAGTTTGTCGCGGGCCCGTCTTGGCAGATGTGCTTTTAAAAAAGCCATCTGGTCGGCAAGGATGTTCCGGTTCGACAGAATCAGGTGCTCGACCCAGCTGGGGCGAAACGGAATGGCCAGCAGCGGCATGCTGGCCTGTTGCGGAGTGCGGCCGCCCTTGCGCGAGTTGCAGCTAACGCAGGCAGACACCACGTTCTCCCAAGCGTCGCGTCCGCCCTTCGAAGTGGGCACCACGTGGTCGCGAGTGAGCACCAGCTTTCGCCCATCGGCCCCGCAATACATGCACATAAACTGATCGCGTCCGAACAGGGCGGGATTGGTGAGCGCCGGAGTGGGGTCGGAAACGCGCGACCGCGCATGGCCGCGCGCCGCGATGATGGGCGCGATGTCGAGCACGCTCTGTTCGCCTGACCAGCGATTAGTGCCACCGTGCACGGTTAGGCACGGCTCGCCGAGCGTCCACGCGACCGCACCGCGCGCATACAAACAGGCGGCGTCTTGCCAAGTGATCCAATTCAGAATTCGCCCGTGGGCGTCGAGGCTGAGCAGGCGTGGTGCCGACCCGGAGTAAAAACGCGGGCGGACAGTGTCCCCTGCCGGGGTGCGATCAACCCAGGCCTGCTCAACAGCCGAATGCGGCGTGGCGGGCTCCATCGGTCTAAAGATAACACCGTATCCTTGAGGCCTCGCAACGGAGACCCGCATGGCCGCCCTTTTCCCCGACATCGACGCTTTCGACGCTGGCACGCTGCAGGTCGATGCGCGCCATCACCTGTATTACGAGCAGGTGGGCAATACGAACGGCAAGCCGGTGGTGATCTTGCACGGTGGGCCGGGCGGCGGCTGCGGGCCGAAGATGCGCCGATTCCACGATCCGAAGCACTACCGCATCGTGCTGTTCGATCAGCGCGGCGCCGGACGCTCGGTGCCGCATGCGGATCTGGTCGATAACACCACGTGGGACCTCGTCGCTGACATCGAACGATTGCGTACGCACTTAGGTATCGAGCGCTGGCAGGTGTTCGGCGGCAGCTGGGGTTCAACGCTGGCGCTGGCTTATGCCGAAACCCATTCCGATCGCGTGACCGAGTTGGTGTTGCGCGGCATTTTTATGCTGCGCCGTTGGGAACTGGAGTGGTTCTATCAGGAGGGCGCCTCGCGCCTCTTTCCCGACGCGTGGCAGCAGTACGTGGACGGCATTCCCGTCGTCGAGCGCGCCGATTTGATTTCGGCCTACCACCGGCGCCTGACCTCCGACCATCCTGCCACCCGGCTCGCGGCAGCGCGGCGCTGGAGTGTCTGGGAAGCAGCCACCAGCTTCCTGCGCCAAGACCCCGAATTCATGAGCAGCCACGAAGACGAGGCTTTTGCTTTGGCCTTCGCGCGCATCGAGGCGCATTACTTCGTCAACGGCGGCTTCTTTGACGTCGACGACCAACTGCTGCGTGACGCGCATCGCCTCAGCGCAATTCCCGGCACGATCGTGCACGGCCGCTACGACGTGGTGTGCCCTGTGCAGAACGCGTGGGACCTGAAGCAGGCGTGGCCTCAGGCCAAACTCGTCATTGCGCCGACGTCCGGGCATTCGGCCTTCGAGCCGGAAATCGCGGATGCCTTGGTGGATGCCACGAACGCCTATCGCTGAGTCGGCTTATCGCTGATCGAAGCGGCTGCCGTCGGCGTTGCGTTCGACAAACCACAGCCCCGCCCAGAGCTTCGGGTCCATCGCAAAGCCCTCGGCCATTTTGGCGGTCAGCCAGCGCGCCGCGTCGGCGACCGGCACCTCGTGAACCGTGATGTCTTCGGTGACGTCGCCGCCGCCGGCGTGTCGGCGCACTAAGCCGCTGGCGCGACAAAAGGCGATGCGCTCAGTGCTCATGCCCGAACTGGTCGGGCCTTCCATGAGCAGTTCGATGTGGCTGGCTTCCCAGCCGGTTTCCTCAAGCAATTCGCGCGCGGCGGCTTTTTCCAGCGTGTCTTCGCCGTCGTTGTCACCGACGAGGCCGGCCGGCATTTCGATCGTGCGCTGCTGCAGCGGCACTCGGTATTGCTCGACAAAGAGCAGCTTCGCGTCGGGCGTTACGGCGACGATGATGACGGCCATGCCTTCGGCGTGCGTGCGTTCGACGTATTCCCACGTGCCTCGGGTGCGAATGCGCAGCCAGCGGCCTTCCCATGCGATCGGTGCGGCGGTGTGTTCGGTACGGGTCATTCCAGCATCCTTGCGCAGTCCTGCAGACGGCGACGGGTCATGGGGCCAATGCGAAGTTGTTCGCAGAGGCGATCAATCGCCTCGGGATCAGCAACGCGGCGTTGTGCAGAGTCGAAATCGTCGGGCAGCGGTGCATCGCAGACGATGGTGGCGAGCTGGCGCGAGAGCAGGGCGATGTCGCGGTGCTCGCGCAAGCGCAGGGCGTGGCCGGCCGCGCC
>JBBQIA010000109.1:0-6236 GCA_038324485.1 Lysobacterales bacterium | reverse complement strand
GTTTGCCGCAGGCGACGCGACGGCCGAGAGCGAAGCACTGGTCGATGCCTGCGTGGCGCACATCGGCCACACGGTGAGCGCGATTACCGCGGCGCATCCGAGCACGGCCATCGTCTTGGTTGGGGTGCTCGACAACACCGAATGGCCGCCGAATTTTGATCGCTATACCCAAGCGGCGGAGCGAGATCGCGTCAACGAGATGCTTGATCGTTTCGATGCCGGGCTGCGCGCGCTAGCGGGTGCGGGCGCGCGTCGCTGGTTTATTGATGACCGCCGTCTTTTGCGCTCGCACATTGGCTCGCGCTCTTCCACGCAGGGTGTGCCGCTGCATTCACTTCGCCTGAGCGCGGCAGGCAGAAGCCTCGTGGTCGACTTCGCCGTTGGCAATCGGCCGACGGCGCTGTTTCTGGAAGACGGCCACATGGGCACGGCGCTGAATGCCGTATGGGCACAGGGACTGGTGGCGGTGCTGCACGACGAGTTGGGCCTTCCCGTAACGCCGATTACCGACGAAGAGCTCCTCGCCTTTCTGACACCTCTGCTGGCCGCCGAACCCGAGGATTGATTGCCCGCGTCTCGATCCGTGGGACAGCACCATGGCAAGCTGCCTGTCATTGAATCGGAGAGTTTTCGTGGCGGTATCCCCCAAGTCCAAGAGCAAAACCGCTTACGTCTGCGCCGATTGTGGCGCCAACTATCCGAAGTGGCAGGGCCATTGCGAGGCCTGCGGCGCATGGAACACCCTGTCCGAGTTCGTGGTTGAACCGGCCAGCGCCAAGTCGGTGTCACGACACGGGCACTGGGCCGGCGCGCCGGACCAAGCGCGCATTACGCCGCTCGTCGACGTGCGCCATCAGGCCGAATCGCGGCTGTCGACCGGCATCGGCGAGCTGGATCGCGTGCTCGGCGGCGGGCTGGTGGAAGGTTCGGTGGTGCTGGTTGGCGGCGACCCCGGCATCGGTAAGTCGACGCTTCTGCTTCAGGCCATTTCGGCGATGGCGGCGCATGCGCCGGGCCTTTATGTCACGGGCGAAGAAAGTCTGTCGCAGGTGGCCGGCCGCGCGCAGCGCTTGGGTCTGCCCATCGAGGGCGTGCAGGCGCTGGCGGAAACCGCCGTCGAACGCATCCTCGCGCAAGCCGCGCAGGCCAAGCCGCGTTTGATGGTGGCCGACTCCATTCAAACCCTGTGGTCGGAAACGCTCACCGCCGCGCCGGGCTCGGTCAGCCAAGTGCGGGAGAGCGCGGCTAGGCTGGTGCGCTTCGCGAAAGAAACTGGCACCGCCGTTTTTTTGGTCGGCCACGTCACCAAAGACGGCGGCATTGCCGGCCCGCGCGTGCTGGAGCACATGGTCGATGCCGTGCTGTATTTCGAAGGCGAGTCGGGCAGTCGTTTTCGCGTGCTGCGCGCCTTCAAGAATCGCTTCGGTGCGGTCAACGAACTGGGTGTTTTCGCGATGGGCGACAAGGGCCTGCGCGAGGTGGCGAATCCTTCGGCGATTTTCCTCTCCGGGTCCGGCACGCCGCAGCCCGGCAGCGCCGTAATGGTCACTCGTGAAGGCACGCGCCCATTGCTCGTTGAGGTGCAGGCGCTGGTTGATCAGTCGCCGCTGTCCAACCCGCGTCGGGTGGCGCTGGGGCTCGAGCAAAACCGTTTGGCGATGCTGCTTGCGGTACTGCATCGCCACGGCGGCGTCGGCGTATTCGACCAAGATGTGTTCGTGAACGTGGTGGGCGGCATTCGCGTTCAAGAAACCGCAGCCGACCTTCCCGTGCTGCTAGCCATCCTGAGTTCCTTGCGCGACCGCCCGCTATCCGAGAAGACCATTGCGTTCGGCGAAGTGGGGCTCTCCGGCGAACTGCGCCCGGTGCCAAATGGCGAAGACCGTCTGAAAGAGGCCGCCACACACGGCTTCAAGCGGGCCATCGTGCCGAAGGCCAATGCGCCGAAGTCGGGCCGAATTGGCGATCTCAAGGTCTTCGGTGTTGAACGCTTGGCCGACGCGATGGAGCACGCGGCGGAATAAGCGGCCCCGTAGCCGCGGGCCCACGCGAGCGTTACTCAGTAGCCCAGCAAGAACTCGTAAACAAACTGGCTGCCGAAGAACGCCAGACCCAGCAGCAGCATGGCAGTCAGCGTCCAGCGCGCGGCCTTGGCGCCCCGCCAGCCCCAGCGCCAATGACCGACGAGCAGGGTGCCTAGAACGGCCCAGCTGGTCAGCGACAGCGCGGTTTTATGCGCCAGATGCTGAGCAAACAGGTTCTCGACGAACACCAAGCCCATCGTCAGCGCTAAGGTCAGCAGGGCGAACGCCGCGGCCAAGGTGCGAAACAGCAGGGCTTCGGTTTGCGTGATCGGCGGCAGCGCCAGCACGAAGCCGGTCACCCGCCGCTGTCGAAGGGCGCGTTCCTGCACCCACAATCCGGCGGCGAACAGCGTCGCCAGAGCCAGCGAGGCATAGGCCAGCAGTGCCAGCCAAGCGTGCATCTTGATGGGCCAGGACATCCCGCCATTGCCAGTCAGCGGACGATCCGCGAGCGCGTAGGCTGCAAGACAGAGTGCCGCCACGGGAAAAACGAGGACGCCCAAGGCCTCAAGGCGCTCCAGTCGCGCCGCGGCCACCGTCAGTGCGGCCATGCCTAGCGCCACCAGCGACAGCGCGGCGAAAAAATGCAGATCGGGGCCGCCTGACTGATGCCCCGCCCAGGCGTGCACGCCCAAATGGGCCGCCGCGCCGAACGCGCCTAGCACCAGTTCGGCGCGCGCGTGGTGACCGCTGCCTTCGATGCGTAGGCGGCGAGCCAGTCCTAGGGCAGCCAGCGCATAGGCGAGCACGGCAAAGGCCGCAAGGGATAGGCTAATCGACATGCGTGAAGTGTCGCACAGCCGCCAGAGGGCGAGCGGGCGTTCCGCATCGCCTCACGGGGGCGGGGGCTATACTTCCGAATCCGCTCCAAGCCTTGCCACTGCCCATGTTTGAATCACTGACCCAGCGCCTGTCCGGCACCCTTCAACGCCTTCGCGGTCGTGGCCGATTGAGCGAAGAAAACATTCGGGAAAGTCTGCGCGAAGTCCGCGTCGCCCTGCTTGAAGCCGACGTGGCCCTGCCGGTTGTGCAGGCGCTCATTCAGCGCATCAAGGTGCGCGCTGTCGGGCAGGAAGTGCTGCAGTCGCTGACTCCGGGTCAGGCACTCATCAAGGTGGTCCGTGACGAGCTGACCCTCGTGATGGGCGGGCAGGGCGCCGAACTCTCGCTCAATGCCCAGCCGCCCGCCGTCATCCTGATGGCCGGTCTACAGGGCGCGGGCAAGACCACCACGGTCGGCAAGCTGGCGAAGTACCTGAAAGAGCGCCGCAAGAAGAAGGTGATGGTGGTCAGCTGCGACGTCTATCGTCCCGCCGCCATCGCGCAGCTGCAAACACTGGCCGGGCAGGTGGGTGCGCTGTTTCATCCCTCGGAAGCCGGGCAAAAGCCCGTCGATATTGCGCGCGCCGCCATCGACGCCGCGAAGCGCAACGTGGTCGACGTATTGATCGTCGACACCGCCGGCCGCTTGGCTATCGACGCCGAGATGATGGCCGAGATTCAGGCCCTGCACGCGGCCGTCGACCCGGTCGAAACCCTGTTTGTCGTTGACGCCATGACCGGCCAAGACGCCGCGAACACCGCCAAGGCCTTCGCCGATGCGCTGCCGCTGACCGGCGTCGTGCTCACCAAAACCGACGGCGATGCGCGCGGTGGCGCCGCCCTGTCGGTGCGCTACATCACCGGCAAGCCGATCAAGTTCGTCGGCGTCGGCGAGAAGCCCGACGGCCTCGATGCCTTCCATCCCGATCGCGCCGCCAGCCGAATCCTCGACATGGGTGACGTGCTCTCCCTTGTTGAAGAGGTCGAGCGCAGCGTCGACAAGGACAAAGCGGCGAAGCTGGCCGAGAAGGTCGCCAAGGGCAAGCGCTTTGACCTCAACGATTTGCGTGACCAGATGCTGCAAATGCAGAACATGGGCGGGATCGCCGGCCTGATGGACAAGCTGCCTGGCATGGGCCAGATCCCCGACAACGTCAAAGCGCAGGTCACCGGCAAAGAAGTGCCGCGGATGATCGCCATCATTAATTCGATGACGCCGAAAGAACGCCGCAACCCGGACGTCTTGAACGGTTCGCGCAAGGCGCGCGTCGCTCGCGGCTCGGGCACCAGCCCGGCGCAGGTCAATCAGGTCATCAAGCAGTGGCAGCAGATGGAAAAGATGATGTCGAAGCTGTCCCGCGGCGGCATGAAGGGGATGATGCGTGGCATGCAGGGGATGATGGGCGGGCGTGGCTTCCCGGGCGGCGGCTTCCCGCGCTAAGGGCCCACATCGGGATGTCCGTTCAGGGAGTTTTTGCCTTTTCCCCCGGGCGCCGCTAAACTTTCCGATTCCCTGCCCTTAACCGGACAGGTATGACCCCAAGAACTACAGAGCAAAGATCACATGGTCAAGATTCGACTCGCCCGCGGCGGTGCCAAGAAGGCCCCCTTCTATCACGTGGTCGTCACCGACGGCCGTAACGCCCGCGACGGTCGCAACATCGAGCGCATCGGCTATTACAACCCGGTTGCCCGCGGCGCCGAGAAGCGCGTCGATATCGACACCGACCGCGTCAAGCATTGGGTGGCGCACGGCGCCCAGATGTCCGACAAGGTTGCGCAGCTGGTCAAGGAAACGGCGAAAGCCGCTTGACGACGTCGCGCCATCGGTTCGATGGCGCACGTGACTGATCAATGAGCACCGAGCGCCGCATCCTGTTGGGCAGGGTGATCGGCGCGTTCGGCGTCCGGGGCGAGCTAAAGCTCGAGTCTTGGACGAATCCCCGTGACGCGCTGTTCCGCTACTCCCCTTGGCTTCTCGTCCATCGCGGCGAGGAAAATTCTGTGGCCGGCGCGAAAGGCAAACTGAACCCGAATGGGTCCGTGACGGCTCGATTGCCCGAAGTGGAAACCCGTGACGACGCCGAGCGTCTGATGGGTGCGGAGATTTGGGTGTTGCGTTCGCAGCTGCCGCCCGCGAAGCCCGGCGAGTACTACTGGGTTGACCTCGAAGGTCTCGCCGTCTCGACGGGTGAAGGCGTCGAACTCGGCAAAGTCGCTCACCTTTTCAACAACGGCGCAAATGACGTCGTGGTGGTTCGCGGTGACCGCGATCGCTATCTTCCCTATGACCCCAGCGTCGTGCTGTCGATCGACCTCGATGCCCAGCGCATGGTGGTGGATTGGGACCCGGACTTCTGACGACCCACGCATGCGCGTCGACGTCGTCACCTTGTTTCCTGAATTTATTGCTCAAGCCACGGCCGTAGGCGTCGTGGGTCGCGCTTTGGAGCGCGGCCTGATGTCGGTGAAGGCATGGAATCCGCGTGACTACGCCTTGGGCAACTATCGCCGGGTCGACGAACGCCCCTTCGGCGGCGGGCCGGGCATGGTGATGCTGCCCGAACCCCTCGAAGCCAGCGTTGCCGCCGCCCGTGCCGATGGCGCACTGGGCCCGCTGATTTATTTGTCGCCGCAGGGCCCGCGCTTGACGCAGGCCAAGGCGCGTCAGCTCGCTGAGACGCCGGGCTTCATGCTGCTGTGCGGTCGCTATGAGGGCGTGGACGAGCGCTTTATCGCGACTCACGTGGACGAGGAGTTGTCGATCGGCGATTACGTGCTGTCTGGAGGCGAACTCGGCGCGGCCGTCGTCATTGACGCCGTCGGTCGCTTGCTCGACGGCGTACTAAACGACACGTCGTCCGCCATCGAAGACAGCTTCGAAGACGGTCTGCTCGACTGCCCGCACTTCACCCGTTCCGAGCAGCTCGGCACCGAGGGCGTGCCCGACGTGCTTTTGTCCGGCGACCACGCCCGAATTGCGCGCTGGCGGCGTCAGCAGGCGCTGGGCCGCACCTGGCTGCGCCGTCCCGACCTGCTGTCGCGGATGACGCTGTGCAAGATCGACCGCGAATTGCTGGCGGCATTCATCGCCGGGCAAGGTTTCAAGCCCTCTAACCCCTAGCGCCGCGCCGATTCGAACGGTTATACTTGCCGACTCGCCCGGGTCAAAGCCTGCGTGGCGCGGCATCTATAAGAACTACATAGGTTTAAAGCCATGAGCCAACTCAACAAGTCGATCGTCGCCCAGTTTGAGGCCGAGCAGATGCAGCGCCAGCTGCCCGCGTTCAGCCCCGGCGACACCGTGATCGTCAACGTCAAAGTGAAAGA
>JBBQIA010000108.1:0-6285 GCA_038324485.1 Lysobacterales bacterium | reverse complement strand
AGGTCACTACGAGAATTTCAGCCAATGTCGTCTCTCCTTTTGTGGTTGGCCGTTTAGGCCAGTGGCTGGATTTGAAGAATGTCGTCGGCGTCGAGCCAAATTTGCACGGCTTGGCCATGCAGGGCTTTCGGCACGTCGTCGAGCACTTTGTAGTGGCCGGCAATGGCCACCAGTTCTGCGTGGAATTCGCGGCAAAAAATGCGTGCGCCGGTGAAGCCCGAGGCGCCCGCTAAAGCACGACCGCGCAGCGCCCCATAAACATGGATCGAGCCATCCGACAGCACTTCTGCGCCCGCGCCGACGGTGGCCAAGACGGTCAGGTCGCGGTTCGCGGCGAAGACCTGCTGGCCGGATCGCACCGGCATCGTGTGCACGGTGCCGGGCTCGGCGTCGACCGGAGCCAAAGTAATGGGTTCTGCGGCCATGGCGGGTGCGGGGCTTGCAGCACGCGGTGCCGGGCGCTCGGGCTCGTCGGCGCTAGCGCCCACGCGCTCGTACTGCACGCGAAACTTCGCCAGCACCGGCAGGCCAACGCGCGCAGCCAGCGCCTCGTTTTCGGGCGAGCCGTAGGCCAGCGCGACCGGATGCACGCCGACCGCTTCTAGGGCGCGCACCAGTTGGCTCGCGGTGGCGTCATCGGGCAAAGCCGTCAAACCACCAAAGTCGAGGATGACGGCGGCGCGGGCGAATAAATTGGGCGCGCGTTCGATGCGCTCGCGCATCTCCGCCGCAAGTTGCGCGACGTCTAGCGTGCGAATGCGCAGATTGGCGATGCCGACTTGGCCGAATTTCAGTTCACCGGCCTGTTCGTAATTCGGCAGGTCGGAGGGGGCAGTGCTGGCCATGCGTCAGAGTCCAGAAGCGGCGGAAAGCGTCTGGCGCGGTGCCAGCCAAGGTTCATCGGGCAGAACGCCGCCGTAGGTGGCGGCAATCCATTCGTGACTGCAAAGGTCTTTCATCAGCATGCAGGCGCGCAAACCGGTGCCGTCCATAGTCTGTTGGCCCACTTCGCGGAAGCCAAAGCTGCCGTGAAAGAGCAGGGCCGGGTCATAGCCCACGCCCAAGAACACCTCGCAGCACAGGGTTGCCCAGCGGGGTTCGGCGAAGCTCATGACGTCCGCATAGAACGCGCGGCCGCGACCGCCGCCGCGTCGCGGCGCAGCGATGACGATGCGGTCGATATAGAGAAAGTTGCCATAGCGCTCGCTGAACCAGCGGAAGTTTGAGCTGTCGTGCTGGGCCTTGTCGCTGAAGCCGACGATGAAGCCGGTCACGACGCCGTCTTGATCCATCACGCGAAAGTAATCGGCGTGCTCCCAGAAGAAGCGGGCTTTTTCCGCGTCCATCGGCAGGATCGAGGGACCCGCCGAATTGTTCAGCCCGACCACGAGGTCTAGCTCGTGTTCGCGCACGTCGCGGATCAGAATCGGCATGCGGTACTCGGGGCTAGCCTTCAAGAGAAGGCCGCATTATCGCACGGTCGTCCGCCCCCTCGGCCTCCCCGCGTGACTTTCGGGGGGCGGGGCGCGGGCACGAAGGGTCTAGGATGGCGGCCTATGCTCCCCCGCCTGACCCACGCCACCTTGCTGCGCTACGCCGGTCTGTTCACGTGGGCCATGGTCGGCAGCGGCTTGGTCATGAACACGCTGTTCATGATAGAGGCCGGGGCAGGGCGGGTGCAGCCCTTAGCCATGCTTCAGCCCGTCGCCGTGTATGCGGCCTTCGGCATCGCGTTCTGGCTGGCGACGGGCTCCTTGGATCGCCCGCGCCACTGGGCCGTGAACGTCACCCTGATGCTGGTCATGGCGGCTTCGGCCATTGGTGTGGCAGCGCTGACCGGTAGCGGGCTCGGCGCCATCTTGATGATGGTGATGGCCGCCGTGGTGCCTTGGCTGCTGCCCGGCTGGCCGGGTGTGGCCTGGATGGTGTTTCAGCACCTGCCGCTGGTGCGGATCTTCATGCTCAGCCTCGACTTCTCGCTATTCGAGGCCGTGATGCAGTCCATGCTGTACGTCGGCGTGTCTGGATTCGTTTACGTGGCCGGGCTCATCGCCAAACAGCAGGCCGAGGCTCGCGAAGAGCAGCGCCGTCTGAATGCTGAACTTCGCGCCACGCGATCCCTGCTGGCCGACAGCGCCCGCGTCGGCGAGCGCCTGCGCATCTCCCGCGAACTGCACGATTTGCTTGGCCATCATCTGACGGCACTGAGTCTGAATCTCGAAGTGGCAGGGCACCTTACTGAGGGCCGCGCGCAGGAACACGTGCGGCAGTCCCACACGCTGGCGCGCCTGCTGCTCACCGACGTGCGCGAGGCCGTCAGCGAAATGCGCGGCGAAGAGCGTCTGGATCTGGAAGCCGCCCTGCGCACCCTCATTGAAGGGGTTCCCTCGCTTCGCGTTGAGCTGGACGTTCAAACGCCGCTGGCGATGGACGACCCGGAGGCGGCTCAGGTGCTGGTGCGCTGCGCTCAGGAAATCATCACTAACGCCATTCGCCACGCGCAGGCGGATTGTTTGCACATGACGCTGGCGCGCCGCGACGGCGACATCCATTTGTCCGCCCGCGACGACGGCATCGGCAGCGAGGGCTTCGCCCCTGGCAATGGCCTTTCCGGCATGCGCGAACGCCTAAAGGCGGTCGGCGGACGGGTGGAGGTCTCCACCGGCCCCGGCAAAGGCTTTCGTATCGACATTCACCTACCCATTGAGGCCCCCGCATGATCCGCGTGATGCTCGTCGACGACCAAACCTTGGTGCGCCAAGGCGTTCGCTCCCTGCTTGAACTTTCCGACGCCATCGAGGTGGTGGCCGAGGCCTCGGACGGCCAGCAGGCCGTCGAGCTCGTGCCCGAGGTCAAGCCCGACGTTCTGTTGATGGACATGCGCATGCCGGTGATGTCGGGCCTGGACGCCCTACGGGCGCTGTCCGCCAAGGGAAGCCTGCCGCCGACCATCATCCTCACCACCTTTGATGACGATCAACTGGTGCTGGCCGGGATCAAGGCTGGCGCCAAGGGCTACATGTTGAAAGACGTGTCGCTGGAACAACTGGTGTCGGCCATTCAAACGGTTTCCGGCGGTGGCTCGCTGGTGCAGCCGGCGGTGACGGCGCGCCTGCTGTCCGGGCTTGAAGGCCTGCAGACTGAGTTCCATAGCTTGGAGCAGCCCGATCCGCTCACCGAGCGAGAAACCGAAATCCTGCGCCTGATGGCGGGCGGCTTCTCTAACAAAGAAATCGCGAATTCTTTGGGCGTAGCCGAGGGCACCATCAAGAACCACGTCTCGAACATCCTGTCCAAACTGGGCGTGCGCGATCGGACGCGGGCGGTGCTCAAGGCCTTTGAGTTGAAGCTGGTATGAGGGGTGTCGTCGAGAATTTCGCTCAGGATGCGCTGACGACTGGTCGATCCTGCTGCTATCCTCTGGCGCTCCCGGGGGCAGCCGATTGCCGCCCCGGGCCGATCCCGGAGATTTGATGCATGGCTCGATTCCTTGAACTCCTCGTTGCACTCGTTCTCGTCGCCATTTTGGGCGTCCTGGTGGGTGCGGTGCTGCCGTCGTACCGATCGTTTACGCACTCGATGGAGACCAATCGCCCGGTCAACGTCGCGTTCGACATGCTGAATGGGTTCCAGCGCTTCAACGACTGGAACACCATGCGCATCATCGACCCGGACGTGAAATTCACCCTCAGCGGGCCTGCCTCTGGCGTCGGTGCGAAGCTTGATTTCAGCTCGACCAACCCGCGCATCGGCACCGGCAGCTGGGAGTTGACTGAGAGCATTCCCGGCGAGCGCATCGTTTATAGCGTCATCGATAACTCGATCGGCAGCGAAAAGAGCATGCGCTTCACGTTTGAGCGTGCCGGTCGCAACCAGCGCAACGTCCAGATCAACCAGCGCTATCGCGTTAATTACGGCTGGAACCTCATCGGTCGCTACGCCGGCATGTACGTGGCCAGCAACGCCGGTAAGCGCGTCGAACTTGGTCTGAAGCTGTTGTCGAACGCTTTGGCCGGCGTGCCGCGCGTTGACTACACCATTTATGAGTTTCCGCTGCAGGTGGTCGACGTTCCGGCCATGAATGCCCTGACGGTTGACGTGACCGCGCCGCTTCGCGACGACGGCGTGGCGATTTCCTTGACCAACCAGCTGAAGTGGATGGACAAGGTCATCGAAGACAGCGGCTTTGAGAAAGACGGCCCGCTTCGCATTGTCACCATCGACCGCAGCTCGGAGGCTTACACCTTCACCATGCTTCTGCCGGTGCGCGACGGGGACGCCGAGGAAGGCAGCTCGAAGGCGGCCACGGTCGCCGATCTGCCGGTGCTGGACGCCACGATTTCTGGCGACGGCAATCAAGTGGTGCTGACGCAGACCGCGCCGCTGCAGGCGGCCAACACCCGCTGGGTCGGTCCGGCTCCGGGTTTGCAGCGCGTCCGCGACATGTTGCGCGCGTGGTCGATTGTTCGCGGCTACCCAGTCGACGTGGTTCAGGGTTTTGACGACTACAGCGTCGCCGTGCCGAACATGCTCGACCCGGACGCGGAGTTCCAAGCCTACCTGCCGCTCAAGGCCCCCGAGGCCAAGTAAGTCGGCATGACCGAGGCGGGCTAAGGCCCGCCTCGCTTTTTTGCGGGCGGGCGTTACGGCGCGTCGCCCGCGGTCTTTTGCGGCGCGCCGTGCGACGCTGACCGGGACACCCGAATGATTGAAGTGGAAGGACTGACCAAGCGCTTCGGTGCCTTGGTTGCCGTCGAAGACCTGAGCTTCACCGTGAAACCCGGAGAAGTCGTGGCTCTGTTGGGCCCAAACGGAGCCGGTAAGTCGACGACGATGAAGATGATCGCCGGCTTTCTGGCCCCCGATGCGGGCTGCGTTCGCGTTGCCGGTCAGGACGTGGAGCGAGCCGGCTTGGCCGCACGGAAGGCGCTGGGCTATCTGCCCGAGGGCGCGCCCGGTTACGGTGAAATGGAAGTCGTGGGCTTTCTTGGCTTCATCGCCGACGTGCGTGGCCTATTCGGCGCGCGCCGTCGCGAACGCCTGGATTTCGCCATGACGCGCCTGCAGTTGGGCGACGTGCGTCGCCAGCCGCTCGATACCCTGTCGAAGGGCTTTCGCCGCCGCGTGGGCTTTGCCGCTGCCATCCTGCACGACCCGCCGGTGCTGATGCTCGACGAGCCGACCGACGGCCTTGACCCGAATCAGAAGCATGAAGTGCGCGCGCTGATCGCCGAACTCTCGCGCGAGCGCACCATCATGTTGTCGACCCATTTGCTGGAAGAAGTGGAAGCGATCGCGACGCGGGCGATCGTAGTAGCCGCGGGCAAGCTGCGCGCCGACGACAGCCCGGCTGACTTGCTTGCGCGCTCGCGTTACGAGGGCGCGCTGTCTCTGTGGGCTGCCGATACCGTGGCCGCCGTAGCGGCGCTCGACGGTTTGGTTCCTGCCGCCGCGACGGCGGTCGACGCCCGCGATGGACGGGTGACGCTCTTCGTCAAAGGCAGCGGGGTGACGGTGGACGACATTGCCCGTCGCTTGGATGAGCGCGGCATCGCGTACCGAGATCTGCGCGTGGAGCGCGGCCGTTTAGACGATGTGTTTCGCAGCCTGACTTTGGCCCCGGAGGCCCGCGCATGAGCCCGACGATGGCCGTGGCCCGGCGTGAGTTCGCGGCCTATTTTGCCTCGCCCTTGGCGGCCGTGTTTATCGTGCTGTTTCTCGCCTTGTCGTCGGCCTTGGCCTTCTACTTGGGCGGTCTATTCGAGCGCGGTCAGGCCGACCTGCAGCCCTTCTTTTCGTTTCACCCGTGGCTATATTTGTTCTTGGTGCCGGCCGTGGGCATGCGCCTCTGGGCCGAAGAGCGCAAGTCGGGAACCTTGGAACTGTTGCTCACGCTTCCGGTAACGCCTTGGCAGGCGGTGCTGGGGAAGTTCATGGCGGGCTGGGCCCTGCTGGTCCTGTCCTTGGTGCTGACCGTGCCAATGTGGGCCACGATTGCGTGGCTGGGCGACCCCGATCATGGCGTGATCTTGGCCAGCTACATCGGCAGCGCGCTGTTGGCCGGCGCGATGCTCGCCGTTGCCGGCGCGCTCTCGGCGGCCACCCGAAGCCAGGTCGTGGCTTTCGTGCTGAGCTTGGTCATCTGCTTCGCGATGCTCTTGGCGGGCTATCCGCTGGTGCAGGACGCGGTGCAGGGCTGGGCCCCGAAAGTCGTCGTGGACGCGCTTTCGGCGCTCAGTTTTTTGACCCATTTTCAGTCGATCACGCGCGGTGTTTTAGACCTGC
>JBBQIA010000107.1:0-6288 GCA_038324485.1 Lysobacterales bacterium | reverse complement strand
ATCAAAAAGA
The DNA here is from genome assembly GCA_038324485.1 of Lysobacterales bacterium. Taxonomy (GTDB): domain Bacteria; phylum Pseudomonadota; class Gammaproteobacteria; order Xanthomonadales; family Xanthomonadaceae; genus Silanimonas. Next base: position 6,278 of record JBBQIA010000107.1, on the reverse strand, counting down.
CGTAGGCCGGACCGCTGCCCGATGCGCCGGTGACGGCGTCCATCAGCGCTTCATCGGCAATCCAGACGGTTTGGCCTGCCGGTCGCATCAATTGGTCCGCGAGTGCCCGCTGCGCGTCGCTGGTGGCTGCGGTGGCGTACAGCCCGGTGACGCCCGCCCCGAGCAGGGCCGGGGTGTTCGGCATGGTGCGAACGACCGCTTGCCCACCGCCCAGCCAAGCGTCGATTTGTGCGCTGGTGATGCCCGCAGCAATCGACACGACCAAGGGCCGCTCGGCCTGCGCGAGCGGCGCCAAGGCTTCGCATACGCCGCGCAGCACCTGCGGTTTGGTGGCAAACACCCACACCTGCGCCTCACGCGCTGCCGCCTCGTTACTTTCGGTGACGCTCACTTTGAAGTCGGCGGCCAAGCCCTCGCGATTCGGGGCATAGGGTTCGGCGACGTGTACCGAGGCTGGCGCAGCACCGCCGCGCAGCATCCCGCCAATCAGGGCGCGGGCCATGTTGCCGCCGCCAATGAAGGCAACGGTCGGGAAAGCGTCAGAGGCCATAGAGGTCATGAGGCGCGTCCTTATTCGGGAAGCCCCACATCATGCGGGCCTTCACCCGCCCACGGAACCCCGCGGCGCCCGCGCGCCGAACAGCGCGCTGCCCACGCGCACTAGCGTCGCGCCTTCGGCCAGGGCCAGCGGGTAGTCGTCGCTCATTCCCATCGACAGCGTGTCGCAGTGCAGGTGGGTCTTCGCTAAACCGTCGAATAACTCGCGCATGCGTGCGAAGGCCGTACGGCGACGCGATTCATCGGGATGCGGCTCGGGAATGGCCATTAACCCGCGTAAGCGCAGGCGCGGCAGCGCCGCCACCTGATCTGCCAGCGCGGCGAGTGCGTCCGGCGAGCAGCCTGATTTGCTGGCTTCGCCGTCAATATTGACCTGCAAAAGCACGTTCAGCGGCGCGCGATCAGCGGGGCGCTCGCGGTCCAACAGAGGCAGCAGCTTGGCGCGGTCGACCGACTGCACCCAGTCAAAGTGCCGGGCGGCCTCGCGGCATTTATTGCTTTGAAGAGGGCCGATCAGGTGCCATTCCAGCGTCAGATCGTCCAATTCGGCCTGTTTGCCGAGCGCCTCTTGCACGTAATTTTCCCCGAAGGCCGTTTGGCCCAGCGCGGCCAGAGCGCGAACGGCAGCTGCAGGCTGCGTCTTCGAGACGGCCAGCAGGCGCGGCGAACGGCCGGGAGCGGCCTTGGCAAGGCCATCCAGCAGTTGGCGGTAGCGGGGTTCCAGAGCGTCCATAAGCTAGGGCTATACTGCCGGAAAGGTGGCCGCCGTACGACGGCAAGCGACCGCATTGGCATCGAACGGCACTCGGGAGAATACGGAATGGATATCGCTGAACTGCTGGCCTTCTCGGTCAAGAATAAGGCCTCGGACCTGCATCTGTCGGCTGGCTTGCCGCCGATGATCCGCGTGGACGGCGACGTTCGTCGTATCAACATCCCGGCGCTCGACCACAAGACGGTGCATGCGCTGATCTACGACATCATGTCGGACAAGCAGCGTCGCGATTACGAGGAATTCCTCGAAACCGACTTCAGCTTTGAAATTCCCGGCCTCGCGCGCTTCCGCGTGAATGCGTTCAACCAGAACCGCGGCGCTGGCGCCGTATTTCGGACCATTCCCTCCGAGATCCTCACTCTCGAAGACCTGAACTGCCCGCGCATTTTCCGCGAGTTGATCGACCAGCCGCAGGGCCTGATCCTCGTGACCGGTCCAACCGGCTCAGGTAAGTCCACCACGCTTGCGGCAATGGTCGACCATATTAATAAGACCGAGTACTCGCACTTGCTGACGGTTGAAGACCCGATCGAGTTCGTGCACACCTCGCAGAAATGCTTGGTGAACCAGCGCGAAGTGCATCGCGACACCCACGGCTTTAACGAGGCCCTGCGCTCGGCCCTGCGCGAAGACCCCGACTACATTCTGGTCGGCGAGTTGCGCGACTTGGAAACCATTCGCTTGGCCTTGACCGCCGCAGAAACCGGCCACTTAGTGTTCGGTACTCTGCACACGTCCTCGGCTGCGAAGACCATCGACCGCATCATTGACGTGTTCCCCGCCGGCGAAAAGCCGATGGTTCGTTCGATGCTGTCCGAGTCCCTGCGCGCCGTTATCTCGCAGTCGCTGCTGAAAAAAGTGGGCGGCGGCCGCGTGGCCGCGCACGAGATCATGGTGGGCATCCCGGCCATTCGTAACCTCATCCGCGAGGACAAGGTCGCGCAGATGTACAGCTCCATCCAAACCGGCCAGCAGTACGGCATGCAGACGCTCGATCAGTGCCTGCAGGACCTCCTGAAGCGTGGTGTCATTACGCGCGCGCAGGGTGCCACCTACGCCAAAGACAAGCGTCTTTTCGAATAAAGCTGGCAGGAGCCCGCGTCCATGAGCAGTATCGATTTCACCTCGTTCCTCAAGCTGATGGCGCACAAAAAGGCGTCGGATCTTTTCATTACCGCCGGCGTGCCGCCGTCCATGAAAATCCACGGCAAGCTCGTTCCCATCACTCAAGAGGCGCTCAGCTCAACGCAGAGCCGCGACTTGGTGTTGAACGTCATGAACCCCTCGCAGCGCGAGGAGTTTGAAAAGACGCATGAGTGCAACTTTGCCATCGGCTTGGCCGGCGTGGGTCGCTTCCGCGTGTCGTGCTTTTACCAGCGCAATCAGGTCGGCATGGTGCTGCGTCGCATCGAGACGAAGATCCCCACCATCGACGAGCTGAACTTGCCGCCGGTGATCAAGACGTTGGCGATGACCAAGCGCGGCCTGATTATCTTTGTCGGCGCGACCGGCACGGGTAAGTCGACCTCGTTGGCGGCGATGATTGGGTACCGGAATATCAATTCATCGGGCCACATCATCACCATCGAAGACCCGATCGAGTTCGTGCACAAGCACGAAGGCTGCATCATTACTCAGCGTGAAGTCGGCATCGACACCGACAGCTGGGAGGCCGCGCTGAAGAACACGCTGCGTCAGGCCCCCGACGTCATCATGATCGGCGAGGTGCGTACCCGCGAGGGCATGGACCACGCCATCGCGTTCGCCGAAACCGGTCACTTGGTGCTGTGCACCCTGCACGCCAACAACGCCAACCAGGCCATGGACCGCATCATCAACTTCTTCCCGGAAGAGCGGCGTAACCAGCTGTTGATGGACCTGTCCTTGAACCTGAAGGGCATCGTCGCTCAGCAGTTGATCCCCACGCCTGACGGCAAGGGCCGTCGTTGCGCCATGGAAATTTTGCTCGGCACGCCGCTGGTGCAGGACTACATCCGCGACGGCGAGATCCACAAGCTCAAGGACATCATGAAGGAGTCCACCCAGCTCGGGATGCGCACCTTCGATCAGGCCCTGTTCGAGCTGTATCAAGCCGGCGAGATCACCTACGAAGACGCCCTGCGTTACGCCGATTCGGCCAACGAAGTGCGCCTGCGCATCAAGCTGGCTCAGGGTGGCGATGCGCGCACGCTGTCGGCGGGTTTGGACGGTGTGGAAGTGTCGAAGGCCGACTAAGGGCTTTCTCGCTTGAAATCACGAAAGGCCGTCTGTTTATGCGGCCTTTCGCGTTTTAGGCGCCCGCTTCGTAACGCGGCAGCAAGAAGCCGCTCGCCTCGAAGCGAATCGGCGCGTCGCGGCCCTTAACGGGCTTGATCTCCAAGAGTTCGGCGCCTTCGAGCGCTCGAATAAAGCCCGCGTCGTCTTCGATGAAGAGCGCCGGTCGCGTGCCGGTACTGGACACTTCGCCGACGAAGCGCTGTGGCTCGCCCTCGCCGAAACGAATGTCGAACGCACAGGGCTGGCCGCATTCGAAGCGACCGTCTTCGATCACCAAATACACGCTTTGCCCCCAGCGCGGATCGTTGCGCAGCACCAGTTGCACGGTGGGCACCACGGCGAAGCTCGAAGGGTCGTCGGCGTCCGGGCGCTGATTTCGTATGGACGCAGATTTTTGCGGGAGCGTCTGGTCCGGAATCGGCGTCGAGCCGTAGGCCCAGAGGTCCTCCAAGCGACGAGATTCTGCACGCTCTTCCGTCAGGGCACGCTGGGTGTCGTGCTCTTCCACGGTTTTGCCGTCGTCGGCGGCGGCTGGGCGCTCGTCGCGGCCTTCGTCGTCCATCGGGCTAGGCCCGCAGGCGGTCAGTATCAGGCTGGACGCTAAGGCAAGGGCGCTAAGAATCGGTCGGCGAGCGGTCATGGCGGCATCAACGAAACGTGGGGAATTCAGCTTAGCCGCACCCGGCGCCAGCGCGCACCGCCTACAATGTCGACATGCCGTTGGAACGCTCTCTCGCGCCGTCATTTCTGCTCGCCATGCCCGGCATGGACGATCCGCAGTTCGCGCGCACTGCCGTCTTGATGTGCCAGCACGACGGCAACGGCGCACTGGGCGTCGTGCTTAATCGCCGCACCGACGTGTTGCTGGGCGAGTTGATGGAGCAGCTCGGCATCGACGGCGCGCCGCCGTCCATGAAGGGGCGTCAAGTTCTTTGGGGCGGGCCGGTGCAGGTCGATCGCGGCTTCGTGCTGCACGATGACCCGCGCGAGTGGGCCTCCACCCTGCGCTTCGGCGCGTATGCCCTCACTAGCTCCCGCGAAATCTTGCACGCCATGGCCCGCGGCGAAGGCCCCGAGCGCTACGTCGTGCTGATCGGCCACGCCGGCTGGGGCGGTGAGCAGGTGGAAACCGAGCTGGCGCAGAACGCGTGGCTCACCGTGCCCGCGCCAGAATCCTTGGTGTTCGACACCGACAGCGATGAATTGTGGAACACCGCCGCAGGCCAGTTAGGCGTCGACATGAGCCAGATGGCCGACTACAGCGGTCGCGCATGACGTCCGGCGCCGTCCTCGGGTTCGACGTCGGCCAAAAGCGCATCGGCGTAGCGGTTGGCAACCCCATCACCGGCACCGCCAGCGAGCTGGGCCTTATCGACGTCCGCGACGGTGTGCCCGACTGGGTGCGCTTCGACCGCCTGCTAAAGGAATGGGCGCCCGAGCGCTTGATCGTCGGCGACCCGCTCACCTTCGACGACGGTGATCCCGACCCGCCGGCGCGGCAACGCGCACGCGGCTTTGCACGCGCCGCGAAAAAACGCAGCGGCTTGGCGGTGGTCATGGTGGACGAGCGGCGCACTTCGCTAGAGGCCGCGGATCGCTTCGCCGACCAGCGTCGCGCTGGCCTGAAGCGCCGCAGCGATGCGGAAGGCCTCGACGCGCTCGCTGCCGTCATCATTGTGGAACGCTGGCTGTCGGGCGACGTCGGCGATCTTGAAGGAGCACCGTGATGAACCATGCCCTGACCGCCGCCGGCCGCCTTCGTCACCTGCTCACGCTCGAGGGTCTGGGCGGCGATCGCATTCAGGCCCTGCTGGACGCGGCGCAAGCCTTGCGCCCGCATGCGCTGACCGGCGTGACGCAGCGATCGGTGCTGGCCGGAAAGACCGTCTGCAACCTGTTTTTTGAGAACTCCACCCGCACGCGAACGAGCTTTCAGCTTGCGGCGCAGCGCCTCGGCGCCGACGTGGTGAACTTCGATGTCGGCGCGTCGTCAGTGAAAAAGGGCGAGAGCGCGCTCGATACCTTGCGCACGCTTGAGGCGATGGGCGTCGATGCCTTTGTGGTTCGTCATGCCGAAGACGGCGCGGTTGCGGCGCTCGCTGAAGGCGCGCTGCCGACGACGCATTTATTGAACGCCGGCGACGGTCGCAGCGCGCATCCCACGCAGGGCCTGCTGGATCTGCTGACTATTCGCCAGCACAAGGGCCGCGATGTGTCTGGCTTGTCGGTGCTCGTAGTCGGCGACGTGCGTCACTCGCGCGTGGCGCGATCCGACCTGCATGGCTTAAGGGCGCTGGGCTGCCGCGACATCCGCGTGTGCGGCCCAGCCAACCTGATGCCCGAGGCCGAGGCCACGCAGGGCTGCACCGTGGGCGAGTCCTTGGATGCGCTGATCGACGGCGTCGACGTGGTGATGATGCTGCGCCTGCAGCGCGAGCGCATGGAGGAAGGGCTGGTGCCCTCGCTAGAGGGCTATTACCGAGACTTCGGCTTGGATGCCGCACGGCTTGCGAAGGCCCGACCCGACGCCATCGTCATGCATCCTGGCCCGATGAATCGTGGCATCGAGATCGCCGGTGAGGTCGCTGACGGCCCGCAGTCGGTGATCCTCGAGCAGGTGGCCAATGGCGTGGCCGTGCGCATGGCGGTGTTGCAGCATTTGCTGGGC
>JBBQIA010000106.1:0-6337 GCA_038324485.1 Lysobacterales bacterium | reverse complement strand
TGCCGTAATCCGTGACGTACACCCACACCATGTCTTCGGAAGCGAGCTCGCACTCGATCTGCACCAAGCCGCCCTCGCTGTGGTCTTGAAGCCCGTGCAGCAGCGCGTTCTGGACGAGGATGGTGATGACTTGCTCCAAGGGACCGGGATAGCTGTCCATGCGGAGGTCAATCACGCGGCCCATGACGAGACGATGGCCGGTCCCGCGAAATTGCAGCTGCAGTGAGGGCAGGAGGTCGGCAAAGGTGCTTCGTAGAGAGAAATGGCGCCGATGCCCGCCCTGCTGATCCACGGCAACTTGCTTGAAGTGGCTGATCTGTTCCGCCGCCTTTTCGGTGGCGCGTTCGACAAGCGTGGCGGCTTGCAAACTTTCCTCGATGAATTGTTGAAGCTCGGACCGACGCAGTGGCTCATTACTGTCGAGCTTTTGTTGAAACGCCGCAATCCATTCCTTCAAGGTACTGGCTGCGGTTCGCGCATTGCCGATCGGAGTGTTTAGCTCGTGAGCCACGCCAGCGACGATGCGGCCCAGCGATGCGAGCCTCTCGGATTCCACCAGCTGTTCCATGGCTTGGCCGAGCTGCAGGCTGCGCGCTTCAACACGCGCTTCAAGCTCAAGGTTGGTGCGTGACAAGGCCTCGCGTGCCTCGTGCAATTCACCGACATCGACATCCATGCAGATGAAGACTCGATCGCTTCCGTCGATGGACGGGATTTCGAACTGTGTGGCGAGGCAATGCGCTTTGCCGCCATCGGGTCGTTCGCAGGTCCATTCACTCGGAGTGGATGCGCCGCCCTGTGTCGAGATCTGTTCAAGCCCGGACAGGAAACCCTGAAAGTCGTCCTGCGAGAGCAAGAATTCATCGAGCCGCCGTCCCAAAGCTTGATCGGCCGTCCAGCCAAACAAACGCTCGGCGGCCGGGTTCCAACTCAGCACCCGTCCATCAGGCGTGTAGGACTGGATGGCCACGTTGGGCGCGTGTTCAATGATGGCCGACAGTTGCTCTTTCAGCTGATGCGTCTTGGTGGTTTCCAAGATGACGCCGTCCAAGAATCGCGGCACACCATCGTCGTCCAAGTGCGCGCGGCCGCGCTCGTGAACCCAGCGCTCAGCGCCGCTTGAGTCGATCAAGCGGTACTCAATGTCGTATGCCTTTTGCTTATCCAGCGCGCTGCGGACGGTTTCGTCCACTAACGATCGGTCATCGGGATGGATAAGGCTCACATAGCTGCGCACGCGATTGCCAACGAAGTCACTTTGCGGGTAGCCGGCAAGGCCTTCGATGCCAGAGCTGATGTAGCTCATGGTCCAGTGTTCATCGAGCGCGCAGCGGTAGAGCACGCCCGGAAGTTGCTCAGACAGGCTATTGAGCAAATCAAAACCTGATGGGGACTGCTCGCCGGGCTGCTTCATGCGCCAATGTAGTCAGAAGCCTCGGAATTTCCAAGGCTCCTTTTGCGCCGCCTCGGCCCGCCCTAAGGCCAGGTGTGCTCCACACCCACCCACATTTCGCGGCCGGCGATGGGCAGGGCGCGCATGATCTGTCCATTCGCATCGGTGCCTATGCCCGAGGCCAAGTCGGCATCGCTGGCGCTGGCGTCGAACAGGTTGCTGGCATGGACCCAGTAGCGCCACTCTGCATCGGGGCGGTATTGCAGCGTGAGCAGCGACCGCCAGGGGTTGTTTTGCTTCTGCAGCGGCTCGCGCGAGCGCCAATGCGATCCGAAGGTGGCGCCCCACGGGCCCTTGTTCCAATGGGTAAGGAGACTGGCGGTGCGCCGCGATAGAAAGTCGCCGGGTGCCGCCTCGGCCAGCGCTGTGGGCAGCGTGTAGTCGTCTCTGAGCACCGCCGAACCGTTGGCCGTAACGTGCCACGTGGACGAAGGGCGCCACTGCAGGCTCGTCTCAACGCCCGTCGTTTGTTGCCGGGCCGCATTCACCGTTCGGCTTGCAATGTTGGTGACGGGCACCAAAGCAAAGCCATCGCGAGCCCGCCGATGGTAGAGCGTGCCGCTAAAGGCCCAAGCATCGGAGTTTGTGCTGCCCACCAGTTCGAACGACCGCACGCGCGCAGGCACCAACGCCGCGTTGCCAACGATGGAAGAGCTGCTCAGCAGGAATAACTGCCCAATGGATGGCGCAACAAAGGCGTCTTGGTACAGCAGCTTCAGTGACTGGTGTTCCGACAGCGTCCAGACCCAGCCCACGCGCGGTGAGGTGGCGCTTCCGGCTTGGCGGTATTGGTCATGCCGCAAGCCCAGCACCAATCGATGCGTTTCGGACACCCGCCAGTCGTCTTCGGCAAAAACGGCCCAGAAGCGATCGGACGCACCGGCGGCGAGAAACCGCTGCCCGGTGGGCTGAAACTCGCCGTAATAAGTGAAGGGCGGGGCGGTGAGGTAGTTCGTGAGCAGGTCGGCGCCTGGCGTTCGCCCGCGCCGGGTTTCAAGGCCGAAGGTCAAGCCGTGGTCGGAGACTTGCCGCTGTGCGGTGACTGACGCGTGCGCAGTTCGATCATCAAGATCAGATCGCTGTCGTAAGTCATCCTGCACGTAGGGCCCTGTGCCGCGTGGCGCCCGGATGGTGGTGATCGAGAGGCGTTGCTGTGCTGCGCCCACCGACCAGCCTAGGGCCCAAGGCCCCGCGTCGACCGTGCCGAAGTAGCGCGCGGAACCCAGGCTCGCGATGTCGGTGCCGAGCGGGTCGAGCGTGCCGCTGGTGCCGTAGTAGCCCTGGGCATCGGAGCGATGGTGGGTGAGCTGCAGCTGGTGTTGGCGCCATCCGAAATCGACCAGCGCTGTGCGCTCATGCGTGGACTCTTCGGTGGTGGTGCGCCGCTGCAGGCGATCAAACAAGCCCGTGTACTCCGGCGACGATTCCCGCCCGTCGGAAAAGCGCGCGTCGACGCGCCACTCGCCTAAGGATTGCGACATTCCGGCGTATGCGCCCACCGTGCCGCGCTCTCCCACACGCGCGCCAGCGAAGGATGCATCGCGGCGGGTGGTCACGTTAACGACCAGATCGCTCGGGCCGCCGCCAAATCGCGCCGACCCCGGCCCGCGAATCACTTCGATGCGCTCAACCAGCGCCAGCGGGAAGTCGCGCATAAACAAGAATGCACGCGCCGCCAGCATGGCGTTGGCTCGTCGCCCATCCACCATCACCAGAACACCACCGGCGGTTCCCGAGTTGCCGCGCATCACGCCGCGTTCGTCGCTTCTGCTGCCGGCCGTTCGCGAGGTGTAAACACCCGGCACAAAAGCGAGCACCTCGTGCAAATGGCGCAAGCCTAGGCGTTCAATATCAGCACGCTGAAAAACCGTAGCGCTGGCGCTGGCTTCTTTGAGGGACGTGGTGCGCCAGCTGGCGCTGGACACCTCCACATTCATGAGCTCGTCAAGGCTGAGTTCAAAAAGTTCATCGGCTTGGGCAAAGGCGAGCACTGGCGTGAAGGCTAAGCCTAGCCCCACTACCAAAGCCAATTTCCGCGCCTTGCACGTTCGCATGCCGATTACGCCCCTGTGCTTGTGTCTAGAAGATAGCTCGACCTTGAGGTGTTCGCACCGGCGGGTGCGCCGCGCGGGTCACATCCGCCCATTCGGCGGCGAAACGTGGTGTAAAGCAAAAGTTCTAGACAGGCGTTAACGCCAAGCCCAAGAGAGGCCCAGCTGCATTTCCCGGCCGGGCAGTGGCAGGCGGCGCACGATTTGGCCGGTCACCGGGTCGGTGCCGAGGCCACCGGCCACGTCGACGTCGAAACCCGAGGCATTAAAGAGGTTGTCGACGTGCAGCCACAGGCGAAGATCGGAGCGGGGCCGCCAGTTGAGCTGCGCGATGGCTCGCGGGTCGTTGGCCTTGCTTTGGAAGCCCTCCGCCGAGCGCCAGTGAGCGCCGAGCGTGCTGTCCCACTTCGATGAAGGGGTCCAATACAGCAGGGCGCTGGCGGTGCGTTTCGACAGAAACTGTCCGGGCGGCGCTTCAAGCAGGCGCTCGGGTAAGCGATACCGATCCACCAGCACCGTCGACCCGGTTAAACGCAGACGCCAGGATGCGCTGGGCGTCCATTGCATCGCCGCTTCCAGTCCCTCGGTGTGCTGACGGGTGGCGTTGATGGTGGTGGCGGTAATGCTGTTCAGCGGCACGATGGCAAAGCCGTCTTTGGCATCGCGGTGATAGTAGGAACTGCTGAAAGCGACGCGTTCGGTCTGATACCGCAGCACCAACTCGGTGGCCTGCACGCGCGTGGGGCGTAAGTTCGGCGCCCCGGCGATCACCGGATTGCTTTGCAAGAAACGCTGACTGAAAGACGGCGCGAAGAACGACTCCTGATACAGCAGCTTTACCGTGGCACGTTCGCCGGGCGTCCACACCCAAGCCAGACGGGGCGAGGAGGCCGAGCCGCTAAGCGTGCTTCGGTCTCGCCTCATGCCCCAGACCACGCGGTGCGTGTCGGCCAAACGCCAGTCGTGTTCGAAGTAAGCGGCGCTCATGCGGTCGCGGGCGCCGTCGGCAACGAAGCGCAGTCCGGTGTTCTCAAACTCGCCGAGCGGATAGAACAGGGGGCCCAAGGTGTAGTTCGCCTGCACATCGGCCTGCGTGGTGCGGCCCAGTTGCGTGTCGCCGCCGAAGGTCAGGGTGTGTGGGCCAAAGCGGCGCTGCAGGGTGAGGCTGCCCGCCGTCGAGCGATGTGTCAGCAGCCCGCGCTGGCGGAAATCGTCGGCGACAAACGGGGCCTGCCCCCCCGGAGCCGCCACGCCGCCTTGCGTGTAGCGCTGCCGCAAGTCGCTCGCGGTGCCGCTTAATGTCCATCCGGCCAACTCCGCGCGCCCGTGATAGCGCAGCCAGGTGGCGCTCAGGAGGCTTTCGTCGCCTGCATTGATGGAGCCGCTGAGGCCGTAATACCCATCAATGTCAGATTCGTGATGGAACACCTGCAGGCCGTGTGTGCCAAGGCCAAGGTCGGCGATGGCGGTGCGGGTGCGGTCGCGCTCGGTGCTGGCGTCCACGCGACCGAAACGATCAAACAGTCCTTCCAGCGTGGGGCGCGTTTCGTCGGTCTGCGAGGCCCGAAGGTCCAGGCGCCAAGGCCCGGCACTCTGGCTCACGAAGCTCTGTAGCGCATGCCCGCCTTCAGCCAAGACGGCGGCCTGCACCGCACCCTCGTCGCGGCGAGTCACCACGTTGACCACTTCGTCGCTGGGGCCGCCGCCGAATCGTGCGCTGCTCGGCCCACGAATCACTTCAATGCGTTCGATCAGGGCCATCGGAAAATTGCGCACTACGCCCCAGGCGCGCGCGGTCTGCATGGTGTTGACGCGCTGGCCATCGATCACCAGCAGCCCGCCGCCGGCCGTGCCCGGATTGCCGCGCAGTACGGTTCGGTTTTCTAAGCCTGTCGCCGCAACGCGCGAGGTATAAACGCCGGGCACGAAGTTTAAGACCTCTGTCAGGGTGCGCAGCCCCATGCGTTCTAGCTCGCGACGCTCAAAAACCGTGACGCTGGCCGGGGCTTCGCGCAGTGACGTGGCGTTCCAACTCGCAGTGCTGACCTCCACGTTGAGCAGTTCTTCCAAGCTCAAATCCAGCCACGCTTCGTCGGCCTGATTCGCCCGAACCGACTGCAGGGGCAGTAGGGCAAAGGCGACAGCGATCGAGAGCGTTGAACGGAGCGTCATGGCGTTCGCAAAGAGGCGGGGGCGGGCGTGCTGTGTCGCAACGCAACATAAACATGGTTGACGCTGGCTTCGCAAGCTCGTCACGGCATCCCAATGGTCAATTCCTGCGAACACGGGCCTGCCCTTACAATCGGGGTCTTCTTCACACTTGGATCGTGGCCGTCATGAGCACCCCAGCGAACTCTATGCCCAATCCCGCCACCGAGGCCTCGCCGCTGCGCTTTGTGACGGCCGCCAGCCTGTTCGACGGCCACGACGCCGCCATCAACGTGATGCGCCGTTTGATCCAAGCCCAAGGTGTGGAAGTGGTGCATCTGGGCCATAACCGCTCGGTGGAAGAGGTGGTGCGCGCCGCGCTTCAAGAGGACGCCGACGGCATCGCGCTGTCGAGCTATCAGGGCGGTCACACCGAGTACTTCAAGTACATGGTGGACATGCTGAAGGAGCGCGGCGCTTCGCACATCCGCGTGTTTGGCGGCGGCGGCGGCACCATTACGCCAGAAGAGATTGCCGAACTGCAGGCCTATGGCGTGGAGCGCATCTACCACCCGAACGACGGCATGCACATGGGCCTCGTCGCGATGATCGAGGACGTGGTGCGGCGTGCGGCGGCGGGACGCGTGGCCGATACCACGCCCGACAAGACCGCGGCGATCGATGA
>JBBQIA010000105.1:0-6349 GCA_038324485.1 Lysobacterales bacterium | reverse complement strand
CCGCGATTTGATTAGCGAAGCCGAGATGCGCGACGGCCTGCTGCTGCTGGCGGCGGCGATGCTGGTGCTGCCCCTGCTTCCCGATCGCGCCATGGGCCCGGCCGATGCCCTCAACCCGCAAAAGCTGTGGCGTTTGGTGGTGCTGGTGATGGCCGTCAGCGCGCTCGGTCACGTGGCGCTGCGCGTGGTGGGCAGCCGCTTTGGTCTGGCGGTGGCGGGCTTCTTCGCCGGCTTTGTCTCGTCCACGGCGGCTATTGCCGGTTTCGGCCAGCGCGTGCGAACCGCGCCGGCGCTGCTGCGTCCAAGCGTGGGTGCAGGGATGTTTGCCGCGCTGGCGTCTACCGTCCTGCTCTTCCCTGTTCTGGCCACCATGTCGTCCGCGCTGCTGAAGGCCTTGCTGCCGCAGCTCCTGGCGTTTGCCGCCGTGTTGGCCGTGGGCGGCGCGCTGGGCCTGCGAGGCGGGTCGGAAGAGGGTCCAGTACCGACGCAGGACTCACGCATGTTTCGTTTTCGGCATGCCTTGTATTTCGCGGCGCTTATGGGTGGCGTGTTGCTGGTGTCGGCGCTGCTGAACCAATATTTTGGCGGGCGAGGTGTGCTGGTGGCCGCGTTCTTTGCTGCCCTAGCGGAAGTGCATGCACCCATCGCCTCGATCGGGCAGCTCTTCAATGTCGGAAATCTGGCCTTGAACGACGCGCGCTATGCGGTGTTGGCCGTTTTGGCCGCCAGCGTGCTGTCGCGCTCTGTGGTGGCTTGGGGAGCGGGCGGAAAAGACTTCGGAATGCGCATGAGCATTGGGCTCGTGATGGCGTGGATCGCTGCCGCCAGCACCGTGCTTTTGCCCACGCTGGCATGAGTTGCCCCTGCGGAGAGCGGGCCGTTTTCGCGGACTGCTGCGGGCGCTTTCATGCCGGCGCAGTGGCACCCACGGCCGAGGCCCTGATGCGTTCGCGATACAGCGCCTTTGTTCTTGGCGATGCCGATTACTTGTTAGCGACCTGGCACCCAAGTGCGCGCCCCGAGCGTGACGCACTGCGTCTCAACCCGAACACGCGCTGGTTGGGCCTTGAAGTGAAACGCGCGAGCGAGGACGGCGATGAGGCCATCGTTGAGTTTATTGCCCGCAGCAAGCGCGGCGGATCGAGCGCTGAGCGGCTGCATGAAACCAGCCAATTCCTGCGCGAAGACGGACGCTGGTTTTACGTGGACGGCGTGTTTTCGTAAGCGCGGAAACGCCTACAGCCAGCGCCTCACTTGGGCCGCATAGCGCTCGAAGTCCTCGCCAAACCGTGTGCGCAGCACACGCTCTTCTGGCGCAATCTGAAAGCGCGAGATGAAGGCCACAAAGAGGGGAATACCGAGCACAGCCAGCGGTGCGGCAAGCAGCGTCGCCCAAGCCAGCAAAAAAAAGACCATGCCCACGTACATCGGGTTTCGAGTGAGCCGATAGACGCCATTGGTCACCAAGGCCGAAGCCCGCTCGGGTCGCAGCGGATTCACGGTGGTGCGCGCGCGACGAAAGGCCAGCAAGCCGAGCACATCGAAGCTCATGCCAATGCCGGCGAGGCTCGCGGCGATGGCGTATTTGGCCCAAGACGCGACCTCGATCGGTCCACTGAGCGCTGCCAGCGCATACATCGACGCACCGACGATGAGGCCGACAATCGGTGGTGGAATGCGGTGCTCAAGGTTGGGCATTGGCATCGGGCGCGCCTACTTTGTGTTGAGCGTGTTGGCTCTCGGCGACATCAAGGGCGTCCAGCGCATCACTCAAGCGCTCTGCCACCGCCCTCCGATCATGCGCCTCATCCACGGCCGCCGTGCTGCCTTGCGCAATCATTTTGGCGTGGCGGCGCAGTGTGCTGCGGTCGTCAGGGCGATGGGTGAATGGGGCGATGACCGCAATGCTTTCGAGGAGACGAAGACTGACCGCCACGCTTGAGCGCGAGTGTTGACGAATTTGATTGAGCGCAGAGTCGGCGACGTCTGAAAAAGCGTTGGTCGTCGTCACTACGCGGAGGATTTTGCCCTCGTCATAGCGGCAGACGCTCGGGGTGTCGCGCTGGGCAAGACGTACGAGCGCGGCGCTCAGGCGATCAACACAGGCGACTGCCGTGAAGGGGTCATTGATGCCTGGAGAAAGGGCTCGAACTGCGATCTCCACCAGCTGATTCACCGCGAATTCGATGTCTTGAAACGGCGTGCGGTGGTTACCCAAAACAAAGGCGTCTTTGATGCAGTCGCGAACCTTGTCGCTCACGGAATGCGGCGGCCATACCGATGCGATGTCTCCGCCCCTCACGACAAAATGCCCGGGACGGCGCTCCAGGCGAATCACCACATCGTGCTTGGTGGCCAAAGCCAGCAAGGCATCGCCGTCGATCATCTGGACATAGCCGTCGTTTGCGCTGGCAATTCGCCGGTGGTCTTGCTCAAACCGCTCTGGAAGCTTTGCGTTGTCATCGGCACCCTTGCCGATGTGCTCCGGATAAAGCCGCTCAATGCTATTCGTCAGTTCATTGCCAATGTGCGCGGCCACGTTATCGGCCTGAATCGACACGGCCACGTGGTGGATGAAATAGACCAGCACACACAATCCGGCGACGGCCAAGACCACAGCGAGGGTGACCGACAGATGCGGCACGAAGCCACCCTCGGGCTCGCGTTGGATGGTGCGCAGTATTAAAAGCGCAAACAAAAAAGTCGCGACAAACGTGCCGAGAACGACTTGGTTCGTCTTGTCGTTCATGAAGTTGCGAAGCAGTCTCGGCCCGAGCTGTGACGAGGCCAGCGTCAAGGCCACCAGCGTCATCGAAAACACGAGGCCGGCAATCGTGATCATCGAACTAGCAATGGTGCTCAGGGTTGCCGTGGCCCCTTCTGCGCCGCCTGCAAAGGCCCAGGGCTGGGAATAAAGCCATTCACTCCCGACCATTCGATCCAGCGAAACCATGGCGAACGAGAGCCCAATGGCGGCGGCGGCCATCAGCATCGGAATAAACCAGAAGCTGGTGCGAAGGTCGTCCCAGAGCTTGATGATGTTGATCTTCATCTCGCCACCATACCCGTCCTAATCAGTCGCTTTCTGCCTCTTCTGCAAAGTCTCCCGCAACGGCCTTGTACAGCGCCGCCAAGGCCGTCGCCCGCGAGGTCTGCGCTTGTACAGCCGCGTCTTCCAATTCAATCCGCGACTGCTCGGTTTGCAAAAGGCTCAGCACGTCGTCAGCGCCGGCATCGAAGCGCAGGCGCGACAGGCGCGAGGCTTCGCTGGCGGCAGCGGCGGCATCCGTTAGCCCGCTGGCGGCCTGATTGCTGGCGCGATAGCCGGCCAAGGCGTTCTCGGTTTCTTCCAGCGCGCGCAGCACGGTTTCGCGATAGCGGGCTTCGGCGCCATCGGCACGCGCTTCAGCGGCGCGCACGTTCTGCCGCACGCGACCGAAGTCGAGGAAGCGCCAGCTCAAAGAAGGTCCCCAAGCCCAGCGCTCGGCGTCACGGTTGCCCAAGGCGCCGAGTCCTTGCGCGGTCCAGCCAAAGCCGCCGTTCAAAGTCAGGCGCGGGAAAAACTCTGCCATCTCTTCACCGACGTCGTTGTACGCCGCCGACAGCTGACGCTCGGCCGCGATGATGTCGGGGCGACGCTTCAGCCACTGCTCGGGCGACCCGCTGGCCACCAAATTCGGCAGGGTGGGCAGGCCGCTGGATTCGCTGACGGTACTCCGCACGTCGGCCACCGGCTGCGCCGTCAGCACGGCCAAGCGCTGCTCTTGCGCGATCAGTTCGGCTTCGCGTGCGGGCAGCCCGGCAGCCAAGGTCTCGCGCTGCGCTTTCGCGCGTGCGGCGTCAACGCCATTCAGTCGTCCGGCTTCGGCCAGCAGGCTGACGACGCGCAGCACTTCATCGGCGGCCGTCACGTTGTCGCGCGCCAAGCTCAAGCGCTGCGTGGCGCCTTGCAGGGTGAAATACGCCTGCGCGGTTTCGGCGACCATGCTCAAACGCATGGCCTGCAGCGAGGCCGCGTCGGCGTCGGTGCGCTTGACGATCGCGCGGCTGGGATTGCGCAGCGAGCCAAACAAATCGAGCTCCCAATTGGCGTCGAAGCCAGCGCGATAGGTGTCGGTGTTCGGCTGGCTGGGCGGCAGGAACGGGTCTTGGCCGCTGGGCTTGCTGCGCTGCGCGTCGGCGCCGGCGGTTACGGTGGGGAACAGGCTGAAAATCCGCAGGCCGGAAAACGCCCGCGTTTCTTCAAAGCGGGCCTGTGCCTGTGCGATGGAGGTGTTGGCCTCCAGCGTACGGGCGATCAGCGCGTCCAGCGCAGGGTCTTTGAAGGCCGACCACACGGCGGTGCCGGGCGCTTCGGCGGCCTGCGCGTCGCGGGCTTGGTCGAAGCTTTCCGGCAAGGCGATCTCGGGGCGGACGTAATTCGGGCCGACGGTGCAGCCGGCAAGAAGCGCGGCCGCAACGGCCAGAGCAAGGGCCTTACGCATGGGTCGACTCCGAGGTGGGCGCGTCCTTGCTGGGCGCGTTGCGCTCCACCAGTTTGCGAATGACGACATAGAACACCGGCGTAAAGAACAGGCCGAAGAAGGTCACGCCGAGCATGCCGAAGAACACGGTCACGCCCATCACGTGGCGCACTTCCGCGCCGGCACCGCCGGCAAACACCAGCGGTAAGACGCCCGCGCAGAACGCGAAGCTGGTCATCAAGATCGGTCGCAGACGGAGGCGGCAAGCCTCGACGGCAGCGTCGACGATGCCGCGGCCCTGACGCTCGAGGTCACGCGCGAACTCGACGATCAAGATGGCGTTCTTGCAGGCCAGACCCATCAGCACGACCAGGCCGATCTGGGTGAATACATTCATGTCGATAATGGTGGGCGGCGCGGCGGTCATCGGGTTGATCCACCCCAGCATGATTTGCACGCCGAACCAGCCGCCGTTGATGAAGTTCAGCACCCAGATGCCGGCCAAGGCCGACAGCAGACACATGGGCACAATCAAGATCACCGCGAGCGGCAAAGACCAGCTCTCGTAGAGCGCGGCCAGCACCAGATACACCAGCAGCACGCAGAGCGGGAATACGAGGTATTGCGCCACGCCCTGATTCACTTGCTGGTAGGTCAGGCCGGTGAACTCCAGCGCCATGCCGCGCGGCAGCACCTGAGCAGCGGTTTCCTGCGCGATACGCACCGCGTCGGCGCCGCTGACTGCGGCAGGATCAAAGGGGCTGGCGCTGACGTCTGCGGCGGGATAGCCGTTATAGCGAACCACCGGATCCGGCCCGAAGCTCGGCACCATTTCCACGAAGCTGCCCAGCGGCACCATCTGCCCCTGCGCGTTGCGCACCTGCAGACGGGCCACGTCGCCCACGTCATCGCGGAAGGGCGCATCGGCTTGCGCGTAGACCGCGTAGGTACGACCGAACAAATTGAAGTCGTTGACGTAGGCGCTGCCCAGATACACCTGCAGCGTGTCGAACACGTCGGTCAGCGCGAGGCCGCTTTCTTTGACTTTGTCGCGGTCGACCACGGCATCCATCTGCGGCACGTTGGCTTGGAAGGACGAGAAGGCCGAGCCGGGACCAAAGCCCGGCTGCTGGCTGATCATGCCAGTAAGGGCCTGCGTGGCGTTGTTCAATTCACCGTAGCCAATGCGCTGGCGATCCTGCACATAAGCCTCAACGCCGGCCGCATTGCCGTAACCATTCACCGGCGGCGGCATAAAGGCGAAGGCCATGCCGTCTTGGATGCTGCCGAATTTTCCGGTTAGCTCACCCGCAATCGCCGCAGCCGGTTTCGGCAAATCACCCGGCGGATCGAGACCGATGAACATCACGCCGACGTTTGGCGTGCTGACGAAGTGGATGGCGTTCAAGCCGGGAAACTGCACCACGCTCGCCACGCCCGGCGTCGCGAGAGCGATCTTGCCCATCTGCTGCATCGCGGCTTCGGTGCGTTCCAGCGTAGCCCCTTCGGGCAGCTGTACGCCGGCAAACAGGTACTGCTTGTCTTGCGTGGGAATGAAGCCGCCAGGAATCTGCGTGAAGCCCATAACGGTCACGAACACCAAGACGCCGTAGACGACCAGCAGGCGTGGCGCGCGACGAATGGTGCCGCCGATTCGTCCTGCGTAGCGGTCACTGCTGCGCTTGAACTTGGCGTTGAACCACGTAAAGAAGCGGCCAAACACGCGGTCAATGCCGCGCGCCAGAGCGTCCTTCTTGGCGCCATGCGGCTTCAGCAGCACGGCCGCCAACGCCGGGCTCAAGGTCAGCGAGTTCACCGCGGAGATCAGCACCGACACGGCGATGGTGACCGCGAACTGGCGATAGAACTCGCCGGTCACGCCATCA
>JBBQIA010000104.1:0-6386 GCA_038324485.1 Lysobacterales bacterium | reverse complement strand
AAGGTGCTTTTGCCGTCATCCACGCTTCCGCAGGTGATGAAGCGCAATTGCGGTTTGGACTCATGGGCCGAGAGGGCGTGCCTAGCGCCTGAGCGAGATGGACGCGGCTCGTCGTCATCACTGGGCGGGACCCCATACGTTCCGTCCATCAGAAATAGCCCTCCAGTTTTTTCAGCTCCATCGAGCTATTCGGGTCGTGGTCAATGACGCGGCCTTGGCGTTCGGAGGTCGTGGCCGTCAGCAGTTCCTCGACGATGGCCTCGACCGAATCTGCCGTAGAGGCCATACCGCCGGTCAGCGGGTAGCAGCCCAGCGTGCGGAAACGTACGGTCTGCTGGCGCGGGCGCTCGCCGGGGCGCAGGGGCAAGCGTTCGTCGTCGACCATGATCAGGGCGCCGTCGCGTTCAACCACCGGCCGGGGGGCGGCAAAATACAGGGGCGGCAGCGCGATGCCTTCGCGCAGGATGTACAGCCACACATCCAGTTCGGTCCAGTTCGAGAGCGGAAACACCCGCACGCTTTCGCCCGAAGCCACGCGCCCGTTGTAGACATCCCAAAATTCGGCCCGCTGCGCTTTTGGGTCCCAACGCTGATGCGCATCGCGAAAGCTAAACACGCGTTCTTTGGCGCGCGATTTTTCTTCGTCGCGACGAGCGCCGCCAATGGCAAAGTCGTATCGGCCCTGCGCAAGCGCCTGCCGAAGCCCCTGCGTTCGCATCACGTCGGTGTGCACCGCGGCACCGTGAATGAACGGGCTTATTCCCGCCTTCACCCCTTCTTCGTTGATGTGCACACGCAGCTCCACATCTAAGCGTTCGGGGACCGCGTCGCGAAACGTGTAGGTCTGACGAAACTCGAAGGTGCTATCGATGTGCAGCAGCGGAATCGGCGGGCGGGCGGGATAGAAGGCCTTCTTCAAAAGATGCAGCAAGACCGTGCTGTCCTTGCCCACCGAATACAGCAGGACGGGATTGCGCGACTGCGCCGCCACCTCGCGAAAGATATGAATACTTTCGGCCTCAAGCCGATCGAGATGAGAGAGGGTCATGCAAACGATCTCGACAAATTGAAAACGCTGAGCACAACCACCAGCGCCCCCACACCGGCCATCAGCGGGCGCGCAGGCAGGCGCGTCGTCAGCCAGGCCGCGAAGGGCGCGGCCACAACGCCGCCGACTAAAAGACCCGCGACGATATGCACATGACTAATGCCCAAGGTGGCCACGAACACCGCCGAAATGGTGGCGCTGACGAAAAACTCAGCCGCATTGGCGGTGCCAATGGCAAAGCGCGGCTCGATGTGTCGCGCCATCAGATGCGGCGTCACCATCGGACCCCATCCGCCGCCGCCCACAGCATCCAGAAAGCCGGCGCTGAAACCGAGCGGTGCAGCGTGCGAACGGCTCGGCGCAGCGCGACGACCGCGAATGGCGCGCACCACCAAGAGCACGCCCACCAGCATGAGGTAGGTCGCAATGACGGGGCGCAGCCAATCGAGATTCACGCTGCCCAAAAACCACGCGCCGACAGCGCCGCCCACGACGCCGGGAACGGCCAGCTGCCACATCAAGGCGCGATCGATGTTGCCGAAGTAGCCGTGGCTTAGG
This sequence comes from Lysobacterales bacterium, assembly GCA_038324485.1. Taxonomy (GTDB): domain Bacteria; phylum Pseudomonadota; class Gammaproteobacteria; order Xanthomonadales; family Xanthomonadaceae; genus Silanimonas. The sequence continues at coordinate 4,780 of JBBQIA010000104.1, read as the reverse complement.
CCCGAGACGCCGGTCGTGGCGACTTCCGCGGCGTGCACGCTGGCGCTGGCCAATGCCGGCGGAAGCCCAAAGGCCATCAGCAGGCTGGAGCTGGTGACGCCGTAGGCCATGCCCAGCGCGCCATCCACCAACTGGGCGGCAAGACCAATGGCCACGAACACAAAAAATTCAGGGGGAAGGTCCATGGACGCGCATTCGGAAAGGAGGCGGCATGATCATGCGCGGAGCAGGCCGGCGGAAATGCTCGCCGGGCATAGGCAGATAACGGAAGGCCTGATATTCGCCACGGTTATCAGCCTATGCCGTGACCTGCTTTCACTCGTGCCCCGTTGCGCCCCGAGACTGCGGCCTCGCCTCCGCCTCCCTGCGTGCTCATGTCGCTTCCGTTGTCTAACCCGTCTCGTTCGATTGCTCTCCCGCTTGATGCCGAGCGCCGCGCCTTGCTGCGTCAGCTGACCACCGGGCTGGATGCACCAACCCTGTGGTGGCTATCAGGATTTCTGGGTGCACTGGCCGGCACTGCTGAAAACCCCAGCGACGCCGTTCTAGCCGGTGCCACCGCCCTGCCCGGCCTGCCAGAACCCTGCACGCCAGCCGCCACGCTGACCGTGATCTACGGCAGCCAAACCGGCAACGCCAAGCGGGCTGCCGAGGCCTTGGTGGACGAGGCAAAACAGCGTGGCCAAAGTGCCGTCCTTCACCGCGCCGACGCCTATCCACTGGCCTCCTTGAAGCAGGAAACGCAGCTGGTGATCGTCATCAGCACGCAGGGCGATGGCGACCCCCCGGACGACGCCCGCGGCTTGGTCGAGCATCTTGTCGGACGGCGCGCGCCAAAGCTGGACGGACTTCAGTTCAGCGTCTTGGGCTTGGGCGATTCCAGCTATGCCAAGTTTTGCGAAATCGGCCGCGTGCTGGATGCGCGGCTCGAGGAACTTGGCGGTACTCGGATGGCGGCGCTTGGCGAGGCTGACGTCGACATTGAAGCCGTCGCCGCACCGTGGCGAAGCGCCGTGCTTCATGCCCTTGAGGCGCTGCGACCCGCGCTATCGAATTGCGCCGAAGCTGTTGACGACACCGCGCGCACGCTCCCCGCATACGCCGCCCTCAGCGCAACGGCCACGCGCGAGCAGCCCGTTGCGGCCGAACTGCTGGCGAACATTCGCCTGACGGCCCGCGACAGCGATCGCGACACCCGCCATCTTGAATTTGCCATTGACCCCCAAGCACTGGACTACGCCCCCGGCGACGCCGCCGGCGTGTGGCCAAAGCAGGCCGCAGCTTTGGTCGCCGCGATTCTTCAGGCGGCGAACCTCGACGGCGATACCTCGATCACCGTTGATAGCGAAACCCTGCCTCTGCACCGCTGGCTGCGCGAACGCCGCGAGCTAACGCGATTAAATCGTCCGCTCTTGAAAGCGCATGCTGAACGCAGCGACAGCACCGCGCTGGCCGAAGCGCTCAGCGAAGCTAACCGCAGCGCGAGCCTGCTTCAGCGCACGCCTCTGATTGATCTGCTGCTCGAGCATCCCGGCGCATGGGATGCCGAGGCCTTCGTCCGCGCGCTTCGACCTCTTGCCCCCCGGCTTTACTCGATTGCATCCAGTCGCGCTGCGGTCGGCGACGAACTGCACCTCACGGTCGGCCATGAAATTTTCCCCGGTCGCGACGGTCCGCGATACGGCGCCGCATCGCACTATCTGGCGTCACTCCACGAGGGCGACCACGCTGCACTCTTCATCGAACGAAATGAGCGCTTTCGACTGCCGGTGGACGGCGCCCGCGACATCATCATGATCGGACCCGGCACGGGCATCGCCCCATTCAGAGCCTTTATGCAAGACCGCGCTGCCGCCGGTGCGATCGGAAAAAACTGGCTGTTCTTCGGCAATCCGCATTTCCGCAGCGACTTTCTGTATCAAACCGAATGGCAGACCGCGCTGAAGGACGGCCGCCTAAGCAGGCTTGACCTCGCGTTCTCGCGCGACGGAACCAGCAAAACCTATGTGCAGCATCGGCTTGCCGAACAGGCTTCTGAAGTCTGGCGCTGGCTTCAGGACGGTGCGCATTTTTACGTGTGCGGTGACGCCAAGCGCATGGCGCGCGACGTCCACGCCTACTTGCTCGACATCGCGCAATCGCAGGGCGGCTTGGACGCCGATGGCGCCACCGATTACCTCTCTGGCTTGGAACGCAGCGGCCGCTACGCACGAGACGTTTACTAATGAGCACGCATTCCGTTGAAGACATCAAGCGCCAAAGCATCGGCCTGCGCGGCGACTTACAAGACAGCTTGACCGACCCCGTTACCGGCGCGCTGCGCGATGACGATCAAGTGGTCATCAAGTACCACGGCAGCTACCAGCAAGACGACCGCGATCAGCGCGAAGAGCGCCGCGTCGCCAAGCTAGAACCGGCCTACAGCTTCATGATCCGCACCCGCACGCCCGGCGGCGTGCTTTCGCCCTCGCAATGGCTCGACTTGGATCGCGTGGCCAGCACCTATGCCGAGCGCGGCCTGCGAATCACCACGCGGCAGGCGCTGCAGTTTCATGGCGTCATCAAGCGCGAACTGAAAGCCACCATGAAGGCCATCAACGACACATTGATCGACACGCTGGCGGCCTGCGGCGACGTCAATCGCAACGTGGCGGTGGCGGCCAATCCGCTGGTGTCGAGCGCGCATGCCACCGTCTACGCCCAGGCCGCGGCGCTGTCGGAGCACCTATTGCCGAACACGCGCGCCTACTACGAGATCTGGCTGGATGAAGAGCAGGTCGCCGGCGGTGACGCCGTCGCAGAGCCGATTTACGGCGCCACCTATCTGCCGCGAAAGTTCAAGATTGGCTTCGCCATTCCGCCCTTAAACGACGTGGATGTTTTTGCCCAAGACTTGGGCTTTGTTGCCGCACTCGAAGACGGCGTCCTGCTTGGCTATACGGTGCTCGCGGGTGGCGGCATGGGCAGCACGCACAAAGACCCCGAGACCTATCCCCGACTGGCCGAGCCGCTTGGCTTCATCACGCCGGAACAGGTGATTCCGGTGGCCACCGCAGTGCTCACGGCACAGCGCGACCTCGGCAATCGCGAGGTCCGCAAGCTGGCGCGCTTGAAGTACACCATCGACCGCATCGGCATCGGCGCCTTTCGTCATGAAGTCGAAGCGCGCAGCGGCATCGAACTGGCAGCGCCAAGGGCCCTCGACTTCGTCCACAACGGCGATCGCTTCGGCTGGGTCGAGGGCGAAGACGGCCGCGCACACCTAACCCTGCGCATCACCGCCGGCCGCGTGAAAGATAGCGAAGCCGCACCCTGGCAAACCGGCCTGCGCGCCATCGCCGAGCGTCTGCTGCAGGCCGGCGAGGGCGAATTCCGGCTGACGCCTAATCAAAATCTTGTCATCGCGGCTCTGTCGCCTGCGCTTCGCGCCGATGTGGATGCGCTGGTCTCTGCGCATGGACTCGACCACTTCCGTCATGCCACGCCGCTCGCACTCAATGCACTGGCCTGTGTCGCCCTGCCGACCTGCGGCTTGGCCATGGCCGAAGCGGAGCGCTATTTGCCAGAGCTGCTCGGGAAAATAGAGGCGCGATTGGATCAACAGGGTCTGCGCGACGCCGACATCCATCTGCGCATTAGCGGCTGCCCGAATGGCTGCTCGCGACCCTTTCTTGGCGAGATCGCTCTCGTTGGTAAAGCGCCGGGTCGCTACAACTTGATGCTCGGTGCCGACCATCGCGGCGCGCGTTTGAATGCCCTCTACCGCGAGAACATCGACGAAGCGCAAATTCTTGACGCGCTTGATCCTCTGTTTGCCGACTACGCCACGAACCGTCTTCACGACGAGCGCTTCGGCGACTTTCTGGTGCGCACTCAGGTAGTCGCGCCGAAGCCCGGCCCAATTCCCGTGGTGCTGGCATGAGTGCAGACGGAGCCTCGAAAACCGGCGCACCGGCAACGATCGAATTTGCGTGGCATGACGACGAGGCGTTAGACGCGCTCAACACGTGGCTTGAAGGTTTGGACGCCGATGCACGCTTAGCTTGGGCGCTCGCCCATGCGCCGGGCCGCAGCGTGCTGTCGACGAGCTTCGGCGCGCAGTCTGCCGCTGTGCTGCACCTCGTCACCCGCCACGCGCCGCAATTGCCGGTGATTCTTGTTGACACCGGCTACCTGTTTCCCGAGACCTATCGCTTCGCCGACGAACTGACCGAGCAACTGGGGCTCAATCTTCAGGTGGCGTACGCCGAGGAGAGCCCTGCGTGGTTCGAGTCCCGCCACGGCCGACTTTGGGAACACGGCCTCGACGGCATCGACCGCTACAACACGCTGCGCAAGGTGAAGCCGATGCACACGGCGCTGGACGCGCTCGGCGCAGGCCTTTGGATCGCGGGACTGCGGCGCAGCCAATCACCATCTCGGTCCTCCCGCCGCGTTCTGGAGCATGCCGGCGCGCGATGGAAGCTGCATCCCATTTTTGACTGGAGCGACCGCGATATCGGGGCCTATCTCAAGGCACATGCCCTGCCCTACCACCCGCTGTGGGAGAAGGGCTACGTGTCGATCGGCGACGTGCACACCCCGCGCCCCCTTTCAGCGGACGTCGACGTCGCGAAAACGCGATTCTTCGGACTGAAGCGCGAGTGCGGGCTGCATGAGCCCGCACCCGAATCCATCCCTCGCTAACGAGCGTCCCATGGAATCCGATACGCAAGGCCGCGCGGCGTCAATTCACCGCACAGCCCTGCAGGCCACCGAGCGGAATCACGGCGTCATTCAC
>JBBQIA010000103.1:0-6534 GCA_038324485.1 Lysobacterales bacterium | reverse complement strand
CGGCAGCAGCGGCGCAAACACCCCGCCGTGCATGGCCCAGCCGTGCACAAGCAGCAGCGCCGGTCCGTGCCCGGCGCGCTCCCAATGCAGCGCCGTCATGCCCCCGATTCCGCGTCGTCGAGACAGGCGGCCAGGGCGTCGATGAGACCGTCGACTTCGGCTTCGGTGTGGGCGGCGGTGAGCGTAATGCGCAGGCGCGCCTTGCCATCCGGCACGGTGGGCGGACGAATGGCGACCACCCAAAAACCGTGCTGCTCTAGGGTGCGGGCCACGGCCAAAGCCCGCGCATTGCTGCCCAGCAAGAGGGGCTGGATGGCGGTGTTGGATTCAACGATCGGCAAGCCGTGACGCAGGGCGCCGCGGCGGAAGCGCGCCACCAGCGACGCCAGCTTCGCGCGCCGCCAGCCTTCGGTTCGGATCGCCCGAAGGTTGGCCGACATCGCGGCCGCCAAGGCCGGCATGGCTGCCGTGCTGTAAACGTACGCGCGGGCCGCTTGAAGCAGATGCTCAATCAGCGCCGTGCCGCCAAACACCAGCGCACCCTGACCGCCAAAGGCTTTCCCCAACGGCGCCACGATCACAGGCAGGTCCCGCGCCGAAAGGCCGGCGGCGGCCGCTGCGCCACGCCCTTCAGGCCCCATCACGCCGATGCCGTGAGCTTCATCGACGACGAACAGGGCGTGCTCGGCACTGGCCGCCAAGGCCAGCTCGCGCAGCGGCGCCACGTCACCGTCCATACTGAAAACGCTGTCGGTGGCCAAGACTGCTGCCGCATTCGGCAGGGACTGCAGTTGGCGCAAAGCGCCGCCGAAGTCGCCGTGCGGATAGCGCTTCAGCTCTGCACCCGCCAAGCGCGCGCCGTCGATTAAACAGGCGTGATTCAATCTGTCCTGCACGCACAGATCGCCCGGTTCCAGCAGGGCCTGCAGCACCGCCAAATTGGCCTGATAGCCGCTGGGGAAAAACAGGGCGCGCTCTTGCCCCATCCACTCGGCGGCATCGCGCTCGAAGCGGGCGTGCAGGGCGTGATGCCCGCTCACCAAGGCCGACGCGCCGCTGCCCACGCCATGCCATGCCGCCGCTTCCTGCAGCGCGCTCACGGCATCCAGCGAGCCGGCAAGACCGAGGTAATCGTTGCTGCAAAAATTAACCAGCGGATGGCCGTCAACGATGACCCGCGCGCCCTCGGCACGCTCGACCACGCGACGCCGGCGCAACGCGTCGCTGCGCGTGCGGCTGGCCTCGGCCACCGCGAGGCGTTCAGACCAGCGAGGGCGCGGCATCGGGATCAGGCCGCCGCGGAGGCGTCTTGAACGATGTCGGCATGCACCGTGCGGCTTTCCTCCACCACGGCCATCGGACGCAGGCCCAGGCGCGCGAACAGCGCTTGGTCAGCCTCGACGTCCGGGTTGCCGGTGGTCAGCAGTTTCTCGCCGTAGAAAATCGAATTCGCGCCGGCAAGGAAACACAGCGCCTGCAGCTCTTCATTCATCTCGTTGCGCCCAGCCGAGAGGCGCACCATCGCCGCCGGCATCATCAGTCGCGCTACAGCAATCGTGCGCACGAACTCGAAGGGGTCCAGCAAGGCCGTGCCGTGCAGCGGCGTGCCTTCCACCTGCACCAAACGATTGATCGGCACCGAACCCGGATGCTCGGGAAGGTTCGCTAAGGTCTGCAGCAAACCGGCGCGCTGCTCGCGCGATTCGCCCATGCCGACAATGCCGCCGCAGCAGGTTTTCAAACCCGCGCTGCGCACGTTCTGCAGCGTGTCTAGACGATCTTGGTATTCGCGCGTTTTGATCACGTCGCCATAGAACTCCGGCGCGGTGTCCAAGTTGTGGTTGTAGTAATCAAGGCCGGCCACTTTCAGCGTCTCGGCCTGCTCGGCTTTCAGCATGCCCAGCGTGGCGCAGGTTTCGAGGCCCATCGCCTTCACTGCGCTGACCATCTCGGCCACTTGCGCCACGTCTTTGTCTTTCGGCGCGCGCCACGCCGCACCCATGCAAAAACGCGTGGCGCCAGCGGCTTTCGCGGCGGCCGCACGGGCCAGCACGTCATCCAGCGCCATCAGCTTTTCCGCCTTGAGCCCAGTGTTGTAGCGCGCGCTCTGCGGGCAGTACGCGCAGTCCTCCGGGCAGCCGCCGGTTTTGATCGACAGCAGAGTGCTGACCTGCACCTCGGCCGGGTCGAAGCGTTCGCGATGAACCAGCCCAGCGCGATGCAGCAATTCAGGGAAAGGCAGGTTGAACAACGCAAGGGTTTCCTCGCGCGTCCAGTCGTGGCGGATGACAGCAGGCATGGGCATATTCCGACGGCGAGGGGCCGCGCGATTCGGCAGTCTGGAAATCCCCCCTCCCCCTGTCAACCGCCATGCATCGACCATTCGCCCGCGTGTGGAAGGCCATCGAGGGCTGGGCATTGCCTGCGGCCTGCCTCGGATGCGGCTTACCTGCTCCGATAAAGCCCGGCCTGTGCACCGCTTGTCGCGAGGAATTGCAGCCTGCCTCCTCCGCCGCACTGCCTGAGTTGGCGGCTATCGCGGTGCCTCTGCACGCCGCACTCGACTACGGGCCCTTTGCCGGCGCGCTGCTCACTCGCTACAAGTTCGGCGAAGACGTGGCCGCAGGCCGTGCGCTGTCCCAGCTGTCTTGCGAGGTTTGGCGCGAGGCGCCGCGACCCGATGCGCTGGTGCCCATCCCGCTCCACCGCGAACGCCTTCGGCAGCGCGGACACGATCAGGCCTTGGGGCTGGCCCGCGACGCCGCTCGCGCGCTGCGCTTGCCGCTGGCGCATCGCATTTTGCAGCGCACCCGCCACACCACGCCGCAGACCCAACTGGATGCCGCCGGACGCCGCAGCAACTTGCGCGATGCCTTTCGCGCCGTGCGGCCATGCCCGGCGCACGTCGTGCTGCTGGACGACGTAGCGACTACCGGCAGCACCCTCGCCGCCGCCGCCGAGGCCTTGCGCCATGCCGGGGCCGTTCGCATCGAAGCCTGGGTGGTCGCGCGGGCAGCGCGGGTAACGCCGATGCCCTAAGCCGCGATAAAAAAATGCAGCGCCACGCCGCCGAACAGCGCGGCACCGACCCGGTTGTTCATCAGGAAGGCTTGGAAGCAGTCATCGGGATGCCGCGATCGACCCAAGGTGAACTGTTGGACGACAAACACCGCCGCCGCCGCCATGCCGATCCAATACACCAAGCCCAACTCGCTGCGCTGACCCAGCAAGCCCATCGCCACGCCAAACAATACGAACAGCGCGCCGATCACCGGCACATCCAGATCGCCGAACAGCAGGGCCGTGCTCTTCGCGCCGGCACGACGATCGTCTTCGCGGTCCACCATCGCGTACCAAGTGTCGTAGGCCGTGGTCCACGCCACGTTGGCGCAAAGCAGCAGCCAAGCCTCGGGCGGCGGCCACGTGTTCAGCACGGCCGTGTAGGCCATCGGAATGCCCCAGCCGAAGGCCAAGCCCAGCCACGCCTGCGGCAGGTAGGTGTGCCGCTTCAAGTAGGGGTAGGCCGCGGCCAAGACGACGGCCACGGCACTCAGCGCGACGGTCTTGGTGTTGGTGGTCAGCACCAAGGCCAACGCAACCAGCATCAAGCCGGCAAACAACCCCAGCGCGAAGCGCCCGCTCAACTCACCCGCCACCAGCGGACGAGCGCGCGTGCGCTGAACGCGACCATCCAGCCAGCGGTCGGCGTAGTCATTGATGACGCAGCCCGCTGCGCGCGTCAGCCACACGCCCGCCACGAACACCGCCAGCACGTGCGCGGAAGGGATGCCGTCGGCCGCGAGCCAAAGCGCGATGAGGGTGGGCCACAGCAGCAGCAGCCAGCCAATCGGGCGGTCGGCGCGCATCAGGCGCCAGCTGGCGTCGTAGCGGGCCTGCCAACGCGGCGGCAGGTGGTGAGCGAGGGGCGCGACGGGGGAAGGGCTAGGCATGCATCCGCAGTGAAACGTCAACGAAGTGGGCATCTTGCCGCAAGCGGTGACAATCGGGCTGCGCCAATGAGCCATTGCGGCATCGCAGCATATTTAGAACCCCTTAATGCAGCCCGGACGCCGGCGTATGGCGGGCGGCGTAACTCTGTTTTAATGTGGCGGCCTTCGCAGCTCTCGCTGCGATCCGACGCACGTCCCTTGTTGCTCATTCCTGTTCAGGAGTTTCCGATGCCCCGCACTCGTCTTATTGTCGGCGCCGTCGCGCTAGCCCTCGCCGCTTCGTCGGCCCACGCCCAGCGCTTTAGCGGCGTCATCAGCTTCGGTGACAGCTTGTCTGACGCCGGCAACGTCGGTCTCGTCCAGAACCCGGCCGGCGGCCCCAGCCAGAGTTTCACCACCAACCCCGACCCGGTGATGGTCGAACTGCTGGCCCGCTACTTTGGTCAGACGCAAACGGCCTCGCTGGCCGGCGGCAGCAACTTTAGCTTCGGCGGCGCCTGTGCGCTGTCGGCCACCGGCCCGACCTCGCCGCCCTGCAGCTCGTTTGCGGTGCCGCGTCTCGACACCCAGATCGGCTTGCACCTTGGTGCGGGCGCGGCCAATCCGAACGCGCTCTATACCGTGTGGATGGGTGCCAACGACCTCTTCGGCGCCATCCCCGTTTGGGCCTCGAACCCGGCCACGGCCTCAGCCAACGCCACCGTAGGCGGCATTCCGGTTGCCACGGCGGTTGTGCAGCAGGTGGCCCGCTTGCAGGCCGCCGGCGCGCGCAACATCGTCGTGCTGAACCTGCCGAACCTGGGTGCCACGCCGCAGTTCTCCTCCGGCCCGCTGGCGGCCGCTGGTCCGCTCGGCACGCTCGCCACCGTTGGCTACAACCAGGCTCTGAGCCAGGGTCTGGCCAGCCTCGGCGTGGGCATCATCCCGATCAACGTCTTTGGTCTGGTGGACGAAATCCGCGCCAATCCGGGCACGTTTGGCTTCACCAACGTCACCGGCACGGCCTGCAACCTCGGCATCATCCCGGGCGGCAGCTCGCTGTTCTGCAACCCGAACGCGCTGGTTGCGCCGGGCGCGAACAACACCTACTTCTTCGCCGACGGCGTGCACCCCACGGGCGCTGCGCACCGCATGCTGGCGCAGGTGACCATCGCGACGATCAACGCCCCGACCATCGTGTCGATGGCGCCGGAAGCCTCGATCGCCGCGTATGACTCGCACGGCAGCGCCATCAACAACAGCCTGTTTGACGAGTACCTCGGCGAGCGCGAAGACGGCAGCGTCCGCACCTACTTCACCGTGGGCGGTGGCAGCGGCAGCTTCGAGGGCAGCGACTTCTCGCCCAGCACCGACCTCAATAGCTTCAACATCACCGGCGGCGCCAACTACCGCGCCAATGAGACCTTCACCTTCGGTCTCTCGGCCAGCATCGGCAATCAGAACCTCGACCCGGTCGGCGCCACCATCGACGCCAACACCGTGCTGTTCTCTGGCTACGGCGTGCTGAACTTCGGCGGCTTCAACATCAACGCCATCCTCAGCGGCGGCAGCAGCAACCTCGACATCGCGCGCAGCATTGTGCTCGGCCCGGCCGTACGCATTGAAAACGGCGAGACCGACGCCGCCCACGTCGCGGCAGAGTTGAACGTCGGCTACGTGTTCCGTCACGGCAATCTGGTGCACGGTCCGTTCGCGGGCGTGGTGTGGCAGGAAGTGACGGTCGGCGCCTACTCGGAAGACGGCATCACCTCGACGGCGATGAACTTCAACGAGTTCACCCGCGAGTCGATGGTGACCCGCGCCGGTTGGCAGGTGAAGGGTGATCTGGGCAGCATCCAGCCCTTCGCCCGCGTGGCGTGGAACAGCGAAGACGAAGACGGTCGCACGCTCGTCAACGCCGGCTCCAACAGCATGGGTGGCCGCTTCGCGCTTGAAGGCTTTGCCCCGGGTCAGGATTGGACCAGCGCCGACATCGGCCTGTCCTTCGACTTCTCGGAGAACTTCGGCGGTCACGTCACCTACAGCGGCCGCTTCGGCGACGACGTGGTGGATCGTGAGCAGCTGAGCGTGGGTTTGACGGTCGGCTTCTAAGCCACGGTTGATGCATCACGTAAAGAGGCCGCCTTCGGGCGGCCTCTTTTTTTTCGGTCCTCAATCGCGCTCGAAGCGCGCCTCCAGTTCCACCCGCTGCTCTTCGCCGCTATCGAGCTTCAGGGCCAGCCAGCGACGCAGAGCGTAGGTCACGCTGACCACCTGCCCGGTGCCGGAAAGCGCCAGCCCGTAGCTGACGTAAAGCTTCGGGGTGATGCGCTTGCCCACCGTCACCGCAGTGCCGCCCAGCGCGCGACTCTGGCCCACGCTGGCCGTATCCAAGCCCACGCTGCCCGCCAAGGCCTGCGCCACCACACTACCGCCCAATGAGGTCGCGGCCTGCTGCAGCTGCGCAGCGTCTTCGCCATCGGCCGCGGCCAGCGGTTGGCCAAACATCAGCCACGACAGCGCGTCGGCCTGCGGCATGGACGGCTGCGACCCGACGTTAAAGATCGGCTCGTCGGCGGTTCCCGTGACCGCTACGCCCACGCGC
>JBBQIA010000102.1:0-6538 GCA_038324485.1 Lysobacterales bacterium | reverse complement strand
CGCGGCGCGCAGTGCTGCGAGCGCTGCCGGCGCTTTCGCACCGTTAGTCGGGCTCATGGCCAAGGCATGACGGAAGGCCGAGAGGAGATCGGCGGCCGGCGCAGACGCGGGCAGGGGGCGGTGTGTGGCATTCATCCTCCGAAGCTTAGAAGCGGCGTTGCGAGAGGGGACGAAGTTGCAAACGTATTCATGCTTTCGGCCTCCTCAATGCGCTGGTCAGCGAACGAAAACAAGCACGCTGCGGCCCGGCACAAGCAGCCGCCCGGAGGCATCAAGCTTGGCGTCGGACAGACGCGGGTCGATGCGCGTGGTCGCTTCGTTTTCGGCCGCCATCAGCGCGAGCAAGGCCGGGTGCAGGCGCCATTCGCTCCCCGCCAGCGCCGGCATAGAAAGCTCACGGGCGTTTGGGTCGGCGTTCAAGACGTAGAGCAACTCGCCGTCGCCATGCGCGGGGTGCGTGGTCGGCAGCGCGTCAGCATTGAGATGGCCGATGACTACGCCGGGTGCATCGCCGATGGAATGAAAACGCAGCGCGGCCTGCACGGTGTCTGCGCTGTTCAATCGCAGCAGAGGGCTATCGCGACGCACGCGCAGCAGGGCCAGCGTCCACGCTTTCACGAAGGCGGCATCGTCCGCGGTGGGCCTGATGTCTGCCGCGCGTTGCAGCAGGGGCCGCATCTGCGGCCAGCTGTCTTCGTTGTCCCAGACGGGCGCTAGGCCGATGCCAAAGGCGCTGGTGGCGCCGGTCCAGTCGATCGCGTTGAAGGCGTCGCCCGAGTTATAGCTGTTGCGATCGAGCGACTTGCTGCGCATCAGCTCTTGGCCCGCATGCAGGTAGGCCACGCCCTGCGACAGCAGAACCAGCGCGTTGCCCAACACTTGCGCCCTTGCGCGCTCATGTCGCGGGGTGTCGAGCGGCAGGCGTAGCGCGTTGCTGTCGAACAACGTCAGGTTGTCGTGGTTCTCGGTGTAGTTCACCGCCTCGCCGGGCTGACTGACGTAGCCCGCAGGGCCGCTGCCGTAGCGAAAGGCCGAAAGCGGCTTCACCACGCCATCAGCGTCGAAGGTTTCGAAGGTCTGCACGGTTCCGGCCAAGCCCACGCGCAGCAGGGCTTCGGCCGATTTCAATTCGGCTTTGGTGTCTTCGCGGGGTCGTGCTGCCTGCGCGGCATTGGGGTCGAGATGCAGGCCAGACAGCCAGCCCTGCGCGAACAGTGCGTCGCCGCGATCGCCCGCACGGCCGCCGCGAGCGGCGTCGCGCATGCGGTCGCTAAAAGTTGCGATGCCGGTACCGTTCAAGACGCCCTGCGCGGCCTGTTCAAAGCGCGCGCCGTCGGCCACTTCGCCGAAGTTCCAGCCTTCGCCAAGAAGGTGAATACGGCGACCGGTGGCCGCATCCACCGCGCGCTGCAGGTCGAGCATCGCGGCCTTCGGCTGGTGGCCCATCAGGTCGAAGCGAAAGCTGTCGATGCGGTAATCGCGGGCCCAGATCACCGCCGATTCGATCATCAGCTTGGCCATCATGGTGGCCTCGGTGGCGGTGTTGGGGCAGCACGTGGACGTCGTTACCGCGCCATCCGCATCCAAGCGGTGGTAGTAGCCCGGCACGATGCGATCGAGCACCGATTGCCGGTCTTGACCGCTGGCCATCGTGTGGTTGTAGACCACGTCTAAGCCCACCCGCAGCCCAGCCTGATGGAGGGCTTGCACCATCGCGCGGAACTCGCGCGCGCGCGCCGCGGCGTCATTGGGCTGGGTGCTGTAGCTGCCCTCGGGGGCATTGAAGTGCCAAGGGTCGTAGCACCAGTTGTAGCAATCGCGGTCGCGCACCGCGCCTATCGCGGCCTGTACGCCGGTGCCGTCGGGGCCCTCATCGGTGCGCAGCACGGGGCGCACGCAATCGCGTTCCGGCACGCTGGCCAAGTCATAGGTCGGCAGCAGATGCACGTCGGTCAGGCCGGCCGCGGCCAGCGCCTGCAGGTGACGCATGCCGTCGCTGCCCGGTTCGGTAAAGGCCATGTAAGTGCCGCGATGGGCGCGCGACACGGTGGCGTCGTCGCGCGAGAAATCGCGCACGTGCAGCTCATAGACCACGAGGTCGGTGTTGCCGTCGACGGTGTTGGGGCGGGCATCACTCGACCAGCCCTCGGGCATCGTGGCGGGATCGTCGAGGTCGAGCACCACGGCGTCTTGCGAATCGGCGCTCAGGCCCAGCGCATAGGGGTCGGTAACGCGATTGCGCACAAGACCAACGCCGGGAACCAGCACGTCGACCAAGAAGGCGTAGCGCGCGCCCGGTCGCGCATTGGCAAGGTTGGCCGACCACGCCCCAGTATCGATCGACGCTGTCATCGGCAGGGCCGCATCGACATCGCGATGGCACAGCACCACCTGTCGCGCAGTGGGCGCCCACAGTGCGAAGTCGGTGCCGTCGCTCGTCAGCGTGGCACCTAGCGTCGACTGTTCGGCGCTGGTGAATCGGGCATCGAGCCCGCCGGCAAGCTGCACGCCGGTGGCCTCAAGGACGCTGCCTTCGGCATCCAGTGCCACGACGAACTGCGCCTGCGTCCATGCCGCGTCGCGAATCGGGGCGTCCAGCGCGAAGCCGCGACCGGCGATGTGGCTGAAGCGTGCCGAGTCGTCGTCGCTGGCGTTGGTCGAAAGCGGGCGCAGCGCAAAGCGCGCGAGGTCGAGTGAAAGCGGTTCACCGAGACGCAGCGATGCCGTCGGGCGATCAATCAGGACCAACTGCACGCTCGCGGCCGCTTGCGGCGCGTTCCAGCGAATGCGTTCGGCATTGATCCACGCGGCGCGCTGGTGAGTGGGTAAGGCTTCCGACCAAGCGGCCAGCACGGTGACACCGCCCGGTTCGCGACAGGCTAGGGCGAGATCACTGGGCGGCGGCATGGCCAGCGCGGGCGCAGCGAGGCTTAGAGCGAGGGTGGTGATCAGGGCAGAGCGCGCGATGAACATCGGAGACTCGGACGGCGAAAGGCTGGCCTGCATGGTAGGCCGCGTTGGCGCTTGTACTGCCGCAGTGCATACGTATGCGGCCGGCGGTGTGTCCCTTTCGAGCGAGCTACCCTTCGGGATCACGAAGGGAAGTTTAATCATGCTGCATCGCCGCATTGTCTTGGCCCTGTCGATGAGTGCATCGATCGGCATGTCGGTCGCGGCGGCGCAGGCCTGCGCGCCAGACGTAGCCGACGCCAAGGCAGGGCCGCCGTGGGCTCCGGCTTTGGCACTGCATCGAGAAGGCGGCCCGGAGGGGGCCGGACAGCGCATCGTCGCCAGCGACCAGTACCGCGGCGACCTCGACGCCCGCGCGTTTTCGTGGCTGGGCGGCACGGGCTATCGGATGCACGCATGGGAAGGGCCGGGTGATCGCTCTTTGCTGCATGGCTTTGCCGCAATCGTCGACGGGGGCGTGCTGCCGCGCGCGCAGGCCGTCAGCGACACGCTGCGGCCGTGGGGGCACGAGCTCCGCTATGCCTCGGATGCGCGTGAAGGGCTGCAGCTTCAGGCCGGCTACCCCGTGGTGTCCTTGTGCGCGAGCAGCGACAAGGGCCGACCGCTGGCCCTGCTGCTGATGCTGGGCCCCGACACCGAGGGCATGGTGTGGCGCAGTTCGGTGCCCGTGGACGCGCACCCGGTGGACGCATCTATCCGGCAGGCCGTCGGCGCGAGCGACGACATTCGACTGCTTCGTCTCGAGCCGCGTTCGCCGGTGGATCGACTGACGGTGCATGTGGCCTTTGCACGAAGCGAGGCCGAAAGCACGGCTGCGCTTGACGCCATGCAGCACGAGGCGGATGCGCAGGGCGCAGGCGACATTTGGGCCGCAGGCATCGAGCGCCGTCGCGGCGGACTGAGTGCATTGCAATTGCGCACCGGCGACACACGCTTTGATGAGGCTTTTCGCTGGGCGGTGGCCAGTAACGCCACCTTCCGCAGTGACGAATTCGGCCCCGGCCTGTGGGCGGGCCTGCCGTGGTTTCGCGATCACTGGGGGCGCGACACCTTCATCGCCTTGCCCGGCACACATCTGGTCACCGGTGAATTCGATCGTGCGCAGTCGGTGATAGCGGCCTTTGCCGATCGCCAGAAGAGCGATGACGGCCCCGAACGTGGCCGCGTGCCGAACCGCGTGGCCGCCGCCACTGACACGTTGTACAACACCGTCGACGGCACGCCGTGGCTGATTCGCGCCGCCTGGGAGGCCGCGCAGGCCAGCGGTGATGCCCGTCCGCTGCCTGCCCTGCGAACGCTGATTCGCAACTACGTGGCCGGCGCCGAAGCGCAGCTCGATGCCGACGGCCTTTTGCGCCATGCCGAAGCGGACACGTGGATGGACGCACGCATTCGTGGTGGCCGCGGCTGGTCGCCGCGCGGCGATCGCGCGATCGAGATTCAGGCTCTTTGGCACGCTGTGCTGGCGATTGGTGCTGACTTGGCCGCACGAGCAGGGGATGAGAACGAGTCCGCCCGCTACGCCGCCATGGCGGAGCGCACGCGGGCCGCGGTGCTGGCGCACTACTGGAACGACGGTCGTTTGGCCGATCGCCTGTTGTCCGATGGGCGCGTGGACACCAGCGTTCGCCCAAACGCATGGTTGGCGGTGTCGGTGCCGCCGCTGCCCCAGCGCTTTCCGCTCTTGCCGATTGAGGTCGAGGCCCGCGTCGCCCGTGACACCACCAAGGCCCTGCTCTTGCCGCGTGGCCCGCTGTCGCTGTCGGCGCAGGATCCGCGCTTCCATCCCCGACATGTCGACGACGCGCACCACAACAAGGACGCGGCGTATCACAACGGCACGGTCTGGGCGTGGACCGCGGGCCCGGCCATCACCGCGCTAGCCCGCTTCGGGCAGCAGGACACGGCCTATGTCGTGAGTCGCGAACTGGCGCGCCAGATTCTCGAAGACGATGCGCCGGGTCATCTGGCAGAACTGACCGAGGCCACGCTCGACGCCGACGCTCGCGTGCGCCCGTCCGGCACCTACGCACAAAGCTGGAGCAGCGCCGAATTTGTCCGCAATGCGGTGCAGGACTATCTGGGCGTGCATCCGCGCTTGCTTGATGGCGTCGTTGAGATTCGTCCTGCCTTGCCGCGCGCGTGGCGCCACATCGAGGCGGTACTGCCGCTCGGGCAAGGCGAGCCTCTGCGACTTCGGGTGACGCGCGATGAGGGCATTGAACGCTGGCACTTCGCGCCGCGCCCCACGCCCCTGACGATCGTGATGCCCGAGCCCTTCGTGCTGCATGAGACGGCGGTGATTGTTGAGCGCATCGGCGTCGATGCTGCGGTGCCGTGGCCGCTTGCGGATGAACCCACACCGCCGCCCGGCGGGTGGGCCGTACAGCAGGGTCGCGACGTGCTGGAGCGCTTTATTGAAGTGGGCGGCCTAGACCGCCATCCGCAGCCCACGCCGACGCAGCTTCTGGCTCCCGAGGCCGCCGACGTCGGCCGACGTTAAGCCCCTGCCGTTTGACCGCTTGGGGTTCGAGGCGTAATCAATGGGGCTTCGCGAGTGCCTGAGGGGATGTGCATGGAGTCGGTAGCGGCAACGGTTCTCGGGCTCAAGATCGGCGATCGGCTTGAGGTCGCCATCGTCGATCGCCAAGGCCAAGTGCTGCTGCAGAAGGGCAAGCGTGTGGCCAGCGCAGCCGTGCTGGAGCGTCTCAACGAGCGGGGCTTTTTGGCTCCGCGAGAGGCCACGGCCGAGGAGGTGCTGTCGGACATCGAGCGTCTTGAGGCGGGCATGCGGCGTGAGTCCTCCATCGAGGGCCGGCTGGCCGTTTTGGTTGAGCAGATGAATCGATTTCTACGCAGCCTCGTGCGTCAATCGCAGGGCGCCGCCGGAAACGATCTAGCGGCAATCGTGCGCTGGATGGACACCTTGTTCGAAGACGACGCCGATCAGTTCATTGGTGTGCAGCAACTGTTGGCGCATAGCCACACCTTGTCGGAGCGCGCCCTGCATGCGGGCGCAGTGGCCAAGCTCCTCGCGGTGGCCGAGGGCCTGCCGAACGACGTGCAGGCCAGCCTCGTGGCCGCAACGATGACCGTCGATGTGGCCGTGATGGAGGACTACGACGATTTGAGCCGGCAACCGAGCGCCTTGTTGGAACGCCAAGCGCAGCTAGTGGCCGACCATCCAGAACGCTCGGCTTGGTTGCTGCGTGCGATCGGTGTCGACGACGAACGCTGGTTGAGCGCAGTGACGATGCACCACGAGCGTTTGGATGGCTCGGGTTACCCGCTGGGTCTGGCGGGCAGCGAGATTCCGCTTGGTGCACGCATTGTGGCCGTCGCCGATGCCTTCACCGCGATGATGCGGCCGCGCGGCGATCGTCCGGCATTTCTAGCCAAAGATGCGCTGCGCGAGCTGTTTGTCGGCGGTGCGGCCACCTTTGATTCGCGTCTCGTGCAGATGCTGGTGAGGCAGCTTGGCGTGTACCCGCCCGGCACGGTGGTCACGCTGGCCAATGGCGAGGTAGGCGTGTGCATACGACGCTCCAACGACGCGCGACGGCCGGTG
>JBBQIA010000101.1:0-6539 GCA_038324485.1 Lysobacterales bacterium | reverse complement strand
GGGCCGATGGCCTTGGTGCTTACTCGCGACCAAGGCTGCCCCACCGACCTGCGTGACATCGCCGAAGAAACCGGCAGCCCGCTCTGGATTTCGCCGCAGGCCGGTCATGAACTGCTGTCGCAGCTGCAGTACATGCTGGCGCGCTCGCTGGCGCCCTGCCTCACCGTCCACGGCGTTTTCATGGAGATTTATTCCATCGGCGTGCTGATTACCGGCGAGTCGGGCTTGGGCAAAAGCGAGCTCGCGCTGGAGCTCATTTCGCGCGGCCATCGACTGGTGGCCGATGACGCGCCCGAGTTCACGCAGATCGCGCCCGACGTGCTGGACGGCCGCTGCCCAGACCTACTGCAAGACCTGTTGGAAGTGCGCGGTCTGGGCATCATGGACATCCGCCAGATGTTCGGCGACACGGCGGTGAAGCGGAACAAATACCTGCGCCTGATCGTCAACCTGGTGCGCGCTGGCGAAGTCATTGATGCCGACGGGCTCTCGCGCTTGACCGGCGAAACGGCCGCGCGACCCGTGCTGGGCCTCGATGTTCCGGTCTTCAACCTGCCCGTGGCCGCAGGCCGCAACTTAGCCGTACTGACTGAAGCCGCAGCGCGCCTGCACATCCTGCGCGCGAAGGGCGATGACCCGGCCGCCGCGTTTCTGATACGCCACTCCACCATGCTGGGCAGCACGCCGCGATGACTCGTTCGCTGACCGTGGTATCGGGGCTCTCCGGCGCGGGAAAGACCGTCGCACTGCGCACCCTCGAAGATTTGGGCTACTACTGCGTCGACAATCTGCCGGTCGATCTGCTGCCCGGCTTTGTTGATAGCGTGGGCAGCGGCGAAGCGCATCAGCGGCTGGCCGTCGGCATCGACGTGCGCAACCACCATGCCGACCTCGGCAGCATTGGCCGCTGGTTGGCGGAGGTTGGCGAGCGCGGTTTTCAGCATCGCTTAGTGTTTTTCGATGCTGCCGATGAGTCACTCATTAAGCGCTATTCGGACACCCGTCGCCGCCACCCGCTCTCGCAACTTGGCTTGGCTTTGCCGGACGCCATTGCCCTCGAGCGTCAGGTGCTGCGGCCGATTCGGGCCATCGCCGACCATGTGTTCGACACGACCTCGCTCAACGTGCATCAGCTTCGCAAGCTGGTGTTGACGGAACTGGAAGCCGGCCGTCGTCCCGGCCTCACTGTCTTATTTGAGAGCTTCGCCTATAAACGCGGGCTTCCGATCGATGCCGATTTCGTCTTCGACACACGCTGCCTGCCAAACCCGCACTGGGACCCGGTGCTGCGACCGCTCACTGGGCGCGACGCCGCAATCCATGCGCACTTTGCCGAGGTTCCACTGGTGCAGGACTATGTGGCCGAGGTCCACGAGTTCGTGAGCCGTTGGCTGCCACGCTTCGAATCGGAAACCCGCAGTTACCTCTCGATTGCCTTTGGCTGCACGGGCGGACGGCATCGCTCGGTGTATTTGGCGGAAAGGCTGGCGGCGGCCTTCCGCGATCAGGGTCGAGAAGACGCGCTCACCTACCACCGCGAACTTGAATAGACCTTGGTAAGGTTTCGACATGGCCGTCGGCATCCTCCTCATCACTCATCCCGGTATCGGCAGCGCGCTGCTGGAAACCGCCACGCGACTGCTTGGCAAATTGCCCCTGTTGGCGGGCAGCTTCGAGCTTGAGTTTGACGCCGACCTCGGGCTGGTCTTGCCTAAGGCCAGTGCGGCCCTCAAGCGCGTCGCCGGCGACGACGGCAGCCTGCTGCTGACCGATGTGTATGGCGCATCGCCGGCGCGACTGGCGCATTCGCTGTCGCTCATCGGCGGGCCCTGTCGGCGCGTGGCGGGACTTTCGCTGCCGATGCTGCTGCGCGTGATGAACTACGGCGATCAAGGCCTTGAAGACTTGGCCCGCACTGCCGCTAACGGCGGCCGCAATGGCGTGGTGGCCGACGATGCTTGAGCGCCCCATCCCCATCATCAATCGCCTTGGCCTGCACGCCCGCGCGTCGGCCAAGCTGGTGCAGCTGCTGGCGAGCTTTAAGTCGCAGGCCACCCTCATCGGCGGCGGCCGCGAGGTCAATGCAAAGTCGATCATGGGCGTGCTGCTGCTGGCTGCAGGACAAGGCAGCTCGGTGACGCTGCGGCTTGACGGCCCCGACGAGCACGAGGCCATGGGCGCCGCGGAAGCGCTCTTTGCCCGTCGCTTCGACGAGGAAAACTAATGCGTCGGGCCCTAAACGGAGTGGGTGCATCAAAAGGCTTGGCCTTGGGCCGAGCGCGCGTCCGCCATCCGCACGTGCTGACCCTGAGCGAAGAAACGATCGACGCCGCCGAGGTGCCGAATGAACTGGCTCGCTTGGACGCGGCGATGCAGGCCGCCCGCGATGAGATGGCGGCGCTTCGTCATCGTCTGCAGGGCACGCTGGCGCGCGAAATTGGCGAATTTCTCGATCTGCACGTACTAATCCTCGACGACCCTGAACTCTCGGCCGGCCTGCGCGACCTGATCCAAACGGGCCGCTACTCGGCCGACTACGCGCTGAAGCTGCAGCGCGACCGCTTGGCCGCCGTCTTTCAGGCCATGGACAACGACTATTTCCGAACGCGGCTCGACGACCTCGACCACGTGATCGGCCGCGTACATGCGGCCCTGCATCGCCGCGAGGACGACGGCCAACTGGGTCTCGCCGGCGAAATTCTGGTCGCCGACGACATCTCGCCCGCGGAATTGGCTGAGCTGTCCCGTCAGCAGCTGCTTGCCGTGGTCACGCGCGCCGGCAGCCCGCTGTCGCACAGCGCCATCATTGCCCGCGGCCTGCATTTGCCGATGGTGGTGGGCTGTGCCGACGCGCTCTCGCACGTGAATGACGGCGATGCGCTGCTGGTGTACGGCCGCGAGGGCGAGCTGGTCGTCGAACCCAACGCTCGGGACCTCGCTAACTATCACGTGCTGCGCGCGAAGATCGAAAAGAAGCGCTCGCAGTTGGATCGCCTGAAGCACGCGCCGACCCGCACGCGGGACGGCGTGGACATCGGTCTATTCGCCAATGCCGAGCGCCGCGAAGACATCGCCGAGGCGCTGGCCCTTGGCGTCGACGGGCTTGGCCTGTACCGCACCGAATATTTGTTCATGGGGCGCGCTGCAGTGCCCGACGAAGAAGAGCAGTTCAGCGCTTATCGCGACGCGGTATTGGGTATGGCCGGCAAGCCAGTCACGCTGCGCACGCTCGATCTCGGCGCCGACAAAGCCGACGCCACCGGCTTGGTGCTGCGTTACGAGCCGAATCCGGCGCTCGGCCTACGCGGCGTGCGCCTTTCGCTCTCGCGGCCGAGCGTGCTCGACACGCAACTGCGCGCGATGCTGCGCGCGGCAGCCTTCGGCCCTGTGCGCGTGCTGGTGCCGATGGTGACCGCGCGCGAGGAAGTCGAAGCCGTGCGCGCTCGCCTGCAGTCGTTAGCCAACCGTTTGCGCGAAGAAGGCGTCCCGATCGGCGAACGCGTGTCCTTCGGTGTCATGGTGGAAGTGCCGGCGGCGGCGCTGACGCTGGTGGACTTCGCCGACCTCATCGACTTTGCGGCCGTGGGCACGAACGACCTCGTGCAATACCTCTTGGCCGCCGATCGCACCCATGAAGCCTTGGACGGCCTCTACAGTGAGCACCATCCGGCCGTGTTGCGCTTGCTGCATCAGGTCTTTGCGCAGGCGCGCGAGGGCGGCTTGCCCATCCACGTCTGCGGCGAAATGGCGGCCAACACCATTGACGCGCCTCTGCTCTTGGCGCTTGGCCTGCGCGACTTCAGCGTGCACCCGGGCGCCGTGTTGGAAGTGCGCGAAGCCATCCGGGCCTGCGATCTTGGCAAGCTAAAACGTCGTACCGCGGCCCTGCTGCGCTGCCGCGAGCGCGGCGAAGTCGAGCGCTGGCTGCAGCGGGCGCGCGAGGCTTAGTCCGGCGACGGACACACCAGCGCCGGCGCCGGCGTTGCGGCCACGACCATTCGGCTATTGCGGTCGACAAGTACGAAGTACAAGCCTGGTCTCACAAAAGCGTCGCTGTCTTTTTCACCCTCAGTGCGGTTTTCCCGCGCCCAGAGCTTCCCCTTCGAGCTGTCCAAGTGGAGGTCGAAGCGCGGCTGCCCCCAGTCGGTGACCTTCCAACGCACGCGAACGGCGTAAAAGCCATCGGGATCACAGCGTTCTTGCGGCAGGGCTTCGATGACCAAGGACGTGCCGTCCAAGGCCATTGGCTCGGTGGGCACGTAATCGTCCGGCGCGCAGGCCGTGGTGGCGATGAGCGTGACGAAGACGAGGCTGGTGTGTCGCAGAAAAGGCATGTCGGGGGCACGAAGAACCAAAGGCAAGCCTGCCGGACTGCGTGTGAACAGAACAAGCGCAGGGCTTCTGCGCTGTTCGCAAGGGACGGCAGCGGCCATAATGCCGGCGCCCTGCTCTGTCGGAGCCGCGATGGCCGACGTCTCCCGCCACGAACGCATTGCCCACCAGCTGCGCATGCTGTCCGATTCTTTGGACAGTGGGCGGCTCGGTCCCGTGCGTCGCTTGGTCAACAGCCTGAGCGCGGCCGAGATCGGCAATTTGCTGGAATCACTACCGGCGGCAAAGCGCGACGTGGTCTGGTGCTTGGTCGATCCTGAGGACGACGGCGAGGTGCTGCTGCACGTCGACGACGAAGTGCGCGAAGGCCTGATCGCGGCCATGGATCCCGACGAACTGGTCGCGGCGGTTGAAGACCTCGACATCGATGATCTGGCCGAATTGCTGGAAGACCTGCCGGGCACGGTGATCGACGAAGTGCTCAAGTCGATGGACCGCGAGCATCGCGATCGTCTTGAGCAAGTGCTGTCTTACCCGGAAGAAAGCGCGGGACGATTGATGAATCCCGACGTGGTGACGGTGCGTGCCGACGCGAGCGTCGACGTGGTGCTGCGCTTCCTGCGTCTGCGCGGCGAGCTTCCGGAAAACACCGATCATCTTTATGTGGTCAGTCGTCGTCATCAGTACCTTGGCCGCATCGGCTTGGCGCAACTGGTCACGCAAGAGGCGGGCACGCCCATCAATACGCTGATGGACGACAGCCAGCCGGCCATTCCGGTGGACACCGATTCCGATGAAGTGGCGCGGCAGTTCTCCGACCACGACTGGATTTCAGCGCCCGTGGTCGATGACAACAACGTCCTGCTGGGCCGCATCACCATCGATGACGTGGTCGACATCATTCGTGAGCAGGCCGATTACCAAGTGCTGTCGGCGGCTGGCGTCAGCGAAGACGAGAGCCTGTTCAGCCCGGTGCTGCGCGCCTTCAAAGGCCGCTTTTTGTGGCTGAGCGTGAACCTTGCCACGGCCTTTTTGGCCGCCAGCGTCGTTGGTCGCTTCGAGGCCACCTTGGCCGAGATCGTCGCCTTGGCGATTTTGATGCCGATTGTCGCCGGCATGGGCGGCAATGCCGGCACACAGGTGTTGGCCTTGATGGTCCGCGGTCTGGCTTTAGGTCAAGTGTCGACGGCCAACCTGCGCACCTTGGTATGGAAAGAAGTCCGCATTGCGCTGATGAATGGCGCGCTGCTCGGGGCTGTGGTGGGCGTCGTCACTCTGGCGTGGTTCCGCAATCCGGGCCTGTCCCTCGTGATCTTCGCGGCCATGGTCATCAACCTTGGCTTTGCCGCACTGGCCGGCGTCTTGGTGCCGATGCTGCTCCGGCGCTTCAACGTCGATCCGGCGGTGGGCGGCGGCGTCATCCTGACCACGGTCACCGACGTGATGGGCTTCTTTGCCTTCCTCGGTTTGGCCACGGTCTTTCTGCTGCGCTGAGTGGCGATGCGGATGCGCATTCAAATGCGAATGGTGGCGCTGCTGCTGACGATGGGCCTCGCGGCCTGCAGCGGCGAACGCGACGCTTCCGAATCGGCCGACGTCGAAGCCGCTCAAATACCTCCCGCGACATCCACATCCCCCGCAGCACCCGAGCCGCACGGTGCCGCCGCGTCGACCGTCCTCGATGCCGAGCCAGCAATTCGCCTTCGCAGCCTGCGCCGCGAGCAATCGGGCTGGACCTTCGCTATCGACATTGCTGCAGACGCAGGGCAAAGCCGAATCGACGTGCTGGCGCGACCGCCGACGGTAGGCGCTGCGCCACGCGCTTGGAATCAGCGCGTGGCCGGCGAAATGGTGGACGCCTTCGCCACCGATTTGGACGGCGACAACCTGCCCGAACTGCTGCTGTGGGTGCGCGACGGCGGCGAAATTGCTGCGGGCGAAGTACTGGGCTGGCGACTAGCGCCGCACAGCGAGGCCGAGCCACTTCGACTGCCGCCCTTGAGCAACGACGAGTCCGTCGGCTGGCGCGGCCGCGACCAGTTCGGCGTGCAAGGGCGATTTTTGACGCGCTCATATCCGCTTTACCGCGAAAGCGATGAGGCCTCGCGACCAACCGGCGGCTTTGTTCGGGTGCTGAACTACGCGCTTCGCGAGGGACAGCTGGTCGTCGAAGACTCGCGCCTTGAGCCCTTCGCGGGCTCGCCGCA
>JBBQIA010000100.1:0-6565 GCA_038324485.1 Lysobacterales bacterium | reverse complement strand
GTGTCACCGACTTTCTTATGGAGGGCGGCAATGACCGCGTCGGAGACGGATTCGGGAAGCGGCGGAACCTTGATTTCAGTGGCCATGTCGGGCGTTCTCGGTCGGAGTTCTGAGGAAGCGGGGCGCAAGGCCCCGCGAGGTCATACGGTGTGGGGGGTGCGAGCGGCTTATTCGGCCACCGACAGCAGCTGCGGGCCGATCAATGCGGCTTCCAGCAGGGCGGCCTGTTCGATGTTGTGCTGCGCCAGATGGCCGCAGGCGGGAGCTGCAGAACGACCGCGGCCCGCGTAGCTGACGGTCTGGCCTTTTGCGAGGCAGGCTTCAACGTGGTGGCGCACTTGATACCAAGCGCCCTGGTTCATTGGCTCTTCTTGGCACCAGATGACTTCGGAGGCCTTGCCGAAGCGCTTCAGCTCGGCGCTCAACTCGGGCCGCGGGAACGGGTACAGCTGCTCGACCCGAACAATGGCCACGTCAGTCAGGCCGCGCTTCTCGGCGTCTTCGACCAAGTCGTAGTAAACCTTGCCACCGCAGACCACCACGCGCTTGGCTTTCTTGGCGTCCGTCGCGGTGCTGTCGGGAATCAACGTTTGGAAGCCGCCCTTGGCGAGGTCGTCCATGGTCGACACCGAGAGCTTGTGACGCAGCATCGACTTCGGAGTCATCACGATCAGCGGCTTGCGCGTGCCGCGCAGCATCTGACGACGCAGCATGTGGAAGCTCTGCGCCGGCGTGGTGGGCGTGACCACCGAAATGTTGTGGTGTGCGCACAACTGCAGGAAGCGCTCCAGACGCGCCGAGCTGTGCTCGGGGCCCTGACCTTCATAGCCGTGCGGCAGGAACAAGACGAGACCGCAGAGTCGGCCCCACTTGGCCTCGCCCGACGTGATGAACTGATCGATCACCACCTGCGCGCCGTTGGCGAAATCGCCGAACTGGCCTTCCCAGATATTGAGCGTGGTGGGCTCGGCGGTGCTGTAACCGAACTCGAACGCCATGACCGCTTCTTCGCTGAGCAGCGAGTCGATCACCACGGCGTGCTCGGGATTCGTGACCAGATCGCGCAGCGGCATGATGGCCTCGCCGGTGACCTGGTCGTGTTGCACAACATGGCGATGGAAGAAGGTGCCGCGGCCGGCGTCCTGACCCACCAAGCGAAGCTTGAAGCCTTCCTTCAGCAGGGTGGCGTAGGCCAAGTTTTCGGCAAAGCCCCAGTCCATCGAGAGTTCGCCAGCAGCCATCTTGCGCCGGTCGTCGTAGACCTTGGCGACGCGCGGATGCAGGGTGCGACCTTCCGGCACGGCGTTGATTTGCTTGGCCAGCGCGTCGAGCGTCTTGCGGGCGACGGCGGTTTTCACTTCGTCGGTCAGCGAACCGGTGAAATAGGGCGACCAATCGACGCTGACGCTGTCCTTCGCGGCCTTGGTGACATTGGCTGTGACGTCGCCCTTATCGAGTTTGTCGCGGTAGGTGTCGACCATTGCCTTGACCTCGTCGGCCGTCACCACGCCCGATTCGATGAGGCGGTTGGCGTAGAGCTCGCGCGTGGTCTTGCGGGCGCGAATGTTCTGATACATCAGCGGCTGCGTGGCGGCGGGCTCGTCGGCTTCGTTGTGGCCGTGGCGGCGATAGCAGACGAGGTCGATGACCACGTCGCTCTTAAATTCTTGACGGAAGTCGAAGGCCAGCTGCGTGCAGAAGGCCACGGCTTCCGGGTCGTCGCCATTCACGTGCAGCACCGGCGCGCCGACGATCTTCGCGGGGTCGGTGCAGTACAGCGTCGAGCGCGTGTCGTCCGGACGGTGGGTGGTGAAGCCCACTTGGTTGTTGATGACGATGTGCACCGTGCCGCCGACGGCGAAACCACGGGCCTTCGACATCTGGAACAACTCCATGATGACGCCCTGACCGGCAAAGGCCGCGTCACCGTGGATCAAGACCGGCAGCACTTTGGCGCGATCGGTGTCTTCGCGACGCATTTGGCGTGCACGCACCGAACCGACTACGACCGGATCGACGATCTCCAAGTGCGATGGGTTGAAGGCCAGCGCCAGATGCACCGGACCGCCTTCGGTCCCGATCTCGGCCGAGAAGCCCATGTGGTATTTCACGTCGCCGGAATGCGCCGGGTCATCGTTGTGGTCGAAGCGGCCTTCAAACTCAGCGAACAGCTTATGTGGCGGCTTGCCCAGCGTGTTGACGAGGACGTTCAGACGACCGCGGTGGGCCATGCCGATCACCATGTCTTTGACGCCGTTTGCGCCAGCCCGACGCACCAGCACGTCCATCGCCGGAATCAGGCTGTCGCCGCCTTCCAGCGAGAAGCGCTTCTGGCCCACGTACTTCGTGTGCAGGTAGCGCTCAAGACCTTCAGCGGCCGTGGTGCGGTCCAAAATGCGGTGCTTGTCGGCCGTGCTAAAACCGAAGTTGCCGGCGGCAAGCTCGATCCGCTCCTGCATCCAGTGGCGATGCCGGGCCTCGCTGATGTGCATGAATTCGGCGCCGATCGTGCCGGAGTAGGTGGTCTGCAGCTTGTTCAGCAGCTCGCGCAGCTTCATCTTCGGCGCGGCGAAATAAGTGTTGACCGGAAACTCGACGTCGAGATCGGCTTTGCTTAGGCCGTGAAACTCGATTGCCAGATCCGGCGCGTCCGGCTTGCCGGCCATGCCGAGCGGATCGAGGTTGGCGCCTAAATGACCGCGCGAGCGATACGCAGTGATCAGCTTGCTGACCGCCATCTGCTTCTTCGCGGTTTCTTCATCGACGCCGCCGCCCAAGCCCTTTGCTGCCAGCATGCCGGCCAGCTGCACGCGCGCCATCGCATCGGAGTGCGGGACGTCGGCGCCGCCGCCAAAGCCGTCGAAATAGGCCTTCCATTTGCCGTCCACCGACGCCGGGTCGCGAAGGTACTGTTCGTAAAGCTCTTCAATGAAGGCGGCGTTACCACCGGAGAGCTGCGAGGTCTGGGCAAAGGTCTTGAGAAGGCTGGCCACGGCGGTCCTGAGAGGGTGTTCAGAGTGTTGATTTAGAGGGCGTTGCAAGCCGAAGCCGGCAACGACCCAGCAATTATAGACACTCGGCGAGTCATTGGGGCTTGACAGCGTCTTGGTGTATTGGCCTATTGATGCACATGGACGCCTCCTTGTTCCTCGTTTCACCCTCATCACCTGATCCGATCTATCGCCAGATCGCCGACCAAGTGCGCCGATTCGTGGCCGCTGGCCAACTTCCCGTGGGTGACGGCCTGCCGTCCGTTCGGGAGATGGCCGAGCATCACGCTGTGAATCCGATGACCGTTAGCCGCGCCTATAGCCAACTTGAATCGGAGGGCGTGCTGGAGCGTCGACGCGGCGTGGGCATGGTCGTGGCCGCCGCGCGTGGTGCCGGCCTTACCGCTGAGGCGCGAATGCGTCTGCTTGAAACCCGGCTTCGCGACGTGATTCGCGAAGCCAATGATTTGGGGCTTGCCGCAGGTCCCGTTTGCGAGCGCTTGCACGCCTTGTTTTTAAGTCCACTACCAATCACGCCAGAGGCTCGCCGAAGAGCGCTGGGCTGATTTGCTGGACTGATTTAAAGGGCCGTGGGGCGGGGCAAGAAAGTTCTTGGCGAACTGTGCCGGGCGTGCTGCGATGTGCACTGGTCCCTGAGGAATTCATGATGCCGCGTTCTGTCGCTCCGCTTCTTGTCAGCTTGGCCGTGGTCGCCTGCGTGATCTTGTCCGGCTGTGGATCGTCGGACGAGCAGGCGCAGCAAGGTGACGCGCCGGTAGACGGCCTGACCGAGTGCCCCGACATGACGGGCCGTTACGCTTTGCTCCATCCCGATCCCGAAACCGCGGCAGATCTGACGGCGGACTTGTTTCGGCCAAAAGATCGACCGCAGGAGGATCTTGCTCGGCTGGAGAGTTTCGTCGGGGTGGACGTCACGTCGCAGGGCACGCACAGCATTTTGTGGCGTTTTGCCCTGAATCATCGCCATGTGCTGAACCAGCTTGAGTTCATTCGAGAGTCCGAGCGCAGGCGCTATGCCGATTGGTACGCCCTCATCGAACCCGCGGCGAGCAAAGCGTATGCCGCGCAATACGGCGAGCCGGCGCTGCAGGCGCAGCTTGCCGCGCTGGGGCCAAAGACCGAGGTGGCGGTAGTGCTTGAGCGCAATCGCGACTACACCTGCGAGAACGGCTGGCTGGTGTTTCCCCGCGATTCACGTGGGCCAGTCCGGATGACGCTGGATGGCGGGCGAAACCTCATCGCCGAATCGCGCGAAATCAGCACGATTGGCGTCACCGTTTGGTGTGGCGACGGGTGCAAAGAGCTGCCGATTCCGACGGGGACGTATACCGGCGTCTCGCGCTGGCCGCGCGACGCGAACGCCGTCCCGTGGAAGGGACAGAGGGTGGCCGGTTATCCCATGCCCGACCCGCCGATTGAGATCGTTGAAGCCGCCTTGGCCGAATCAGCCTTGCAGCGGCAGCTCGAGGCTGAGCGGCGTTTTGCCCCGCTGGACGAGGTTCGCGTGGCGCTGGCAGCGCTGGTGCCGGAGGGCATCCGCCTGCGCACCGTGGAGTACGCGTCGCTGCCATTCAAAGGGGAGCGCGTGCATGTGGTGGCCGTATCCGCAGACTCTGCGATGCCCTCCGCCGAGCAGGATGTGCTGCTGTCGCGTTTCCTGCAGACGATGAAAACTACAAGCACGGGCTATCTCGAGCGCGACGAAATTGTCGAACGCGTGATCTCGAACGGTGGGGACTGGAGCCACGAGTTGGAGCTGTTTCTCGACGATCATCCTGCTGTGCAGCGTCGCGATGAGGCGAGAGCAAGCCCGACGTTCTCACCCAATGAGGAAATGGTTGCAGCGCCTATCGGGCCACCGCCGACGCTTGCTGTTCTCTACCCCGCAGCCCCGACACCGCTGGGCTTCGCCGAACTGGACGTCATCAAGGCCCGGATGGGTCCGCTGATGGCCGAAGGCTGTGCGCTCACGATGCTGCGTTTTGCAGGCGATGCCGTGGTGGTGTCGGGCGATGCCAACGACATGCCCTGCGTCTCGCAGACCCTGCGGGCGATCGACCAGGCCGTGCCAGCGGGTGGCGCGCGGGTGGATCTGATGAAAATCGCGGCGGATGGGCAGGGCCGCTTCAACTTTGAGCTGCGCCTTTCGGCCTCGCCGCTCACCAAGGCCTGAGTGCGCTCAGATGCCCAAGGCGCGCAGCTCGGTCAGCTCGCGGGAGCGCTCCCAGCGTCGGTCGAACTCCTGAGCCAGCTGACGCGCGCGAGCAGGGCCGTCGAGGCAGGCGCTGCCTTCGAAGCGGGTCGCGAGCGGCCGAAAGACGTAGGCGGTTTCGTCGGCGACCAAGAAGCCCTCGGCGGCGCGGCGGTCTTCGGGATCGATGGGCGTGCGCATCGCGAACACGCTGCTTAGGCGCTGCGACAGCGGGATCAGCGGGTGGCTGTCGCGGTGCAAGCCCTCGGGCTCGACCACGAGAATGCGCACGCTGGGGCCGCGCCCCGAGGTAGCGAAAGTGCGCAAGGCGGCGGCGAAGTCGGTATCGCCGTAAAGCGTGGCTTCTAAGTCACGGGTGAAGAGGCGAATCTCGCGGCGCGCCCGCTCCACGACCACCACAGAAAGGTGACGAGCTTGGGTTTCGTCGAGAATCTCGCGCAGGGCGGCGTCGCCGCTCGGGGCAGCCCGCGGCAGACGGCCGCGATCAGGCGCGTGCAGGGCCTTACGCATACTGCGATGGGCGATGCCGGCCTCCATGAATTCCTCACCGAAGGGTTCGAAGCCGTAAGCGGCATAGAACGGCATCGCGTGGGTTTGTGAGTTCAGGCTCACTTCCGGCCAGCCCATTGCGCGGGCTTCGTCCATCAGAGCCTCAAGCAGCGCGCCGCCTACGCCTTTGCCGCGCCACTCGGCCAACACGGCCATGCGCCCGATCTTGCGTTCTGGCGTTAAGCGCGCCGTGCCGATGGGGCGATTCGCGTTATCGCGGGCAATCACATGGCGGCACTGCGGGTCGAGCGCGTCCCACTCTTCTTCGATCGGTACTTGCTGCTCGACGACGAACACCGGCTCGCGCACGGCGCGCAGGTCGGCGAAGTCGGTGTCGTAGTCGGCGGGTTCGACGCGAAAGTCTGCGCGGATCATCGATGCACTCCAAGGCAATCGTGTAAGCCTAGCGCTCGACGCGCGTGCGGTCAGCCCTTGCGCCGCGGTGCGCGCGGTTTTCTTGGCGCCAGCGCGCGGTAGTGGCCCAAGGCCCCCAGCGCCACGACCGATTCGCGGGCCTGCTCGTCGATCAGGGCCCAGGTGTCGGCATCGATGACGTCGCGTTGGCAGAGCAGGGTGGCGTCTTTGGCGCGCAGGCCCGCGATGTCGCTGCCGGTTACGAACCACAGGGCCTTGCTGCGGCCATCGCGCAGCCACGCCACGCGCGAGAACGGATGGCGCTGCAGCACGCCGCCCTTCGCAACGGTTTCATCGAAGGCCGCTCGCGTCGGCGCCGTTTTCGGCGGCTGGATGTCGCCCGATGCGCGGTAACGCGTGATGAATCGCCCGAACCAGC